>NZ_CATJGZ010000070.1:0-126756 GCF_949740115.1 Bacteroides sp. 41_26 | reverse complement strand
ATAAAAGTTAAACAGGCTGCTACACTAGATAGCAACCCATTTAACTTATTTAACTGTTTTTTCTTGCACAAATATTTGTGCAGGTCTTAGAATTCTGCGTTTCAATAGCTCTGCATCCATCGCCTGTCGCACCTCCCCGTGCGGGAAGCACAAGCACTAATACATCAGTTCCACTTTTACCGGGAAGTGATCAGAGGGTGTGCGTGCCTCGTAGCTTTCAATAGAAATCTCTTCCGGACAATCCTTTGCATTGGCTTTTTCTATTCCTGTAGCTTTTGCGCTTCTATAAGTATCTGTCAGTACCCCGTATTTTTTTACTTTGAACAGCGGAGATATAAAAACATGATCTATCCGGCTTTCCGTGAAGTTATTCGGGTCAAAGCTGTTGAATGTTCCATTGGTAGCGTAGCGGAAGTCTGCTGTTTCATAAGAGTCAACAAGTACTCCCTTTTCGGTTAATGCTTTGTAAGAACTGTGTGTCTGATCTACATTAAAATCTCCTGTGAGGATAGCAGGGAGATTAGCTCCCAGTTCTTTCATCTTCTCTTGTACGAGGAAGGCACTTTCTACACGGGCTTTTTTACCAATGTGATCCATATGGAGGTTAAAGAACAGAAATTCGAATCCGGAATCTTTGCATTTAAAATGTCCCCAACTACAGATGCGAGGTAATACGGCATCCCAACCTATACTTGCTGTATCGGGTGTTTCCGACAGCCAGAAATCTCCTTTCTTGAGAAGATCAAATTTATCTGTACGGTAGAAAATAGCAGAATGTTCTCCTGCCTCTTTGCCATCGTTACGGCCTACACCAATGTAGGTATAACCGGGTAATGCCGCTTTCAGATCTTCCAATTGGCGAATGTATCCTTCCTGTGTTCCAAAGATATCGAAGTCGTGGTATTGTATGAGTTTGGCAATAACCGGATAGCGCGTTCCCCAACCGTTTCCGGCAATAGAGTCGCCTTCATTAGCATAACGAAGGTTATAAGATGCTGTTGTAAATGCTCCGTGTTCAATCGGTTTTTGACTTTGGCAACTGAGTAAACCTATGAGCAGGACGGCTAAAATTAAAAGATTCTTTTTCATAATAATGTATTTAAAGTAGGTTTGTTGTGTTATCTTCTCATGAAGTCTCCTTTCCCCCGATAGAAACGATAGAGTTTGAATTTGAGAGTCTGAAGGGGTTGTAACAGGTCAAATACAGGAAGAGAAAAATAATAGCGTCGGTTGTCTCCTTGTTCTGTCGCTGTCTTATTGATCACAATGGCTTGTGTAATATAGCGTATTAACCATATAAATAGAGCAATGCCGGCTGCCAACCAATGAAGGTTTAGTATTCCGAATATAATACCGGCTATACAAACGATATAAAACAACAGGCGTGAGAAGGTTTCAAAACCAAGAAAGTAGCGCTGGACACCTTTAAAATAACGTGCAGTAGCCATATAGCTCACTTTCTCCTCTTTCCAGTCTTTGTATCTTTCTACGGGTTGCATCTGTATTACAGCATTGCTATTTGTTTCTACCCGTGTATTATCAGGAGTCGCAATCTGGTTAATGAACAAGTCGTCTTCGCCCCGTTGCAGATTCAGGTGGGTAGAGTATCCTTTTTCTTTGAAAAACATCTCTTTCCGGTATGCCAGATTACGTCCCAGTCCCATATATGGTTTTCCGGCAAGAGCAAATCCCAGATAACGCAGTGATGTAAATAAAGCATCGAATGATATGCGTTTATGCAACCATCCCTTGCCACGTTCGTATCCGCTGTATCCCAATACAATCTGGGTATGAGGGGTAAAATTGCGTGCCATTAGTCGTAACCATTGGTTACTTGTAGGTTGACAGTTGGCTTCGGTGAATACCAGCCAATCGTATTTACTCGCTTTGATACCTAGTGTTAATGCCAGCTTTTTACGACTGATATACCTGGCACTTTCCGGAGTGAAACTATGATATAGATGTTGATATTTCTCTTCAAAGGCAGAGAGTACTTCTTCGCTTTCATCCGTAGAACCATCGTTGATGACAATCACTTCAAATTGTGGATAGTCTTGTTCAAGGATAGCAGGCAGAAACTGGCGTAGATTAGACGATTCATTGCGTGCACAGATAATGACCGATAGAGGAGGAAGCTCTTTGGTAAAGTGCAGTTCGTTTTTTTTATCTGCGATATTTCGTGTATGTATCCGGTTATAGATGCCCAGATAATAGAATAACTGAATCACGAGAAGAATTCCGGCTGCTGATAGTAGAATCAGTTCGAAAGTATTGAATGTAAATGCTTCCATTGATTTTTATGTCGTTTTGGTCTTGCAAAAGTACGCAATTTTTCGGGAGATTCACTGTTTTACCATTCGGTTATTTTCGTCCATCCAGATATTCCCGCTTGAACATATCAACAAAGAGGAAAAATAAGGATAAAAGTAAAGGACCGAAGATGACTCCCATGAATCCAAATAGAGAGAGGCCAATGACTACTCCGAAAATAGTAATGAGCGGATGGATGTCTGCCATTCGTTTTTGCAGGATGAAACGTATCAGGTTATCAAGCTGCGAAACAATAATGCCTCCGTAGGCTGCCAGTCCGATGGCATTGAACCAATCACCTGTAACTGCCATATATACAGCTACAGGAAACCATACCAGAGCCGTGCCTACCATTGGGATAACTGTGGCAAAACAGGTTAAGAAACCAAGTAACAAGGCATCGGGAGCTCCGAAAATGAAATAACCAATCATAGCCACTCCTCCTTGTATGATTGCAAGAAGTGGAATTCCAATGGCATTGGAGCGTACAATCATATTAATTTCATGTATCACATGTTTCGTATTTGTGGCATTGAATGGAAGAATATCGTTGATATAGGCTTCCATTCTGCTGCCACCTATCAACATGAAATATAGTACGAATACCAGTACGAACAGATTGATGGCAAAACTACTGATGCCCCCCATTACAGCTTGCCCGATGCGGGGAAGAGCCGAAACAATAAACGACACAGTATCACTGCCCAATACATCATAACCTGTTTTGGCTTTGATAATACCTGCCATCTCTTCAATGGGAGCAATGATAGATTGTGGGTCCAGATTGAAATTCTGCAATTTGTTGACTATGAGCCACACGGTAAGTGAAATAGGGACCAGAAAACATAAAATAGCTTCGGCAGTGATCAACAGAGCCGAAATGCTTCGTTTTATCTTTCGTATTTCAGTGAGGTGCATCATCTGTTTTCTAACAAGAATATAGATAGTCAATGCTCCCAGAAGACCACCCAGGAAAGGAGTGATCTGTTTGAACAGGATGATTCCTAATCCAATAATAATAGCGATAAGTGAAAATTTCCAATATTGCTCTTTTGTACTCATAGTTTAATGTTTTATCATAAATATAAACGCAAAATGAGCTATAAAGGTTTGAGATTATGGAGGTTCTATGACGAATATTGTTTTCCCGGCTGGTTTGTGGTAATAAAATAGGGGGATACTAACCATCTGTCATTTATAGATATGGGGAAGATATCAATCCATATCTGCTTTTACCCAATCTTCTATCATTGTGGGAAGCGGACCATAAGGTTGTACGCTTTCTGTTCGTAAAGGTTTCATTGTACCAAAATCTACTTTGTAGTTTTTACCTTCGGGGGTTACATAATAGACATTGTCTTTTTCTCTTTCATTAAAGGGAATATAAAACATACTTTCTTCCTCTTTAGAAACAGGATACCAGCCGGTGACAAACGGTCTGTTTTTTATATTCAGCGGATAAGTTATATAGTTGAAAAGATAGCAATAGGTATCGAAATCAATATCGTAAGGAAAGCTTAGTACATGCGCTTTGTTAGTGAATTTTTGTATCTTGATAATAGCTCTGTCCTTTTCTTTATTATACATGGCGCAGAAATCTTTTACTAATGTTTCAATTTCGTTGCTATCCACCTTCTCTACTAATATTATTTTGTTATTGGATACTTTATTCTGTGTGAGTATACAGTTTCTTCGTGTTCTTTCTGTTTGTCTTTTTTGTTTCCTTAGTCTCATTTTGTATAAGTCCCAGTACAGAAAGAGGATAAATGCGGCTATTGATGTAAAATATGCTATGGCTGCATGAGAATATTGTGTCTCTGCAAACATAAGCATACAGATTGCCATTCCCAATGAGCCTACAGGTAATCCGATGTTGTCATTCTTTTCCGAGTTACGGTACAATTCTTTGAAGTGAGGACAGTAAATCCATAAGAAGCTGATGAGTGCACTGATCCCAAATAAAATGAGAGTCCCATATTGTTTCGATAAACTTGAGGGAATTTCCAATCCACTCATTCTGAACAGAGTTACCAGAATGATCCAGCTGCCTGTCATTAACGTGTTGACACGTATGAATGGCAATACATATTGCTTTAATGTATTTAGTTTTTCCATATATACTGTTTGGCTTGTCTTGTGGGTAAAGTTAAATATTTTTGTTCTATATCCAATTGATAAAAGAAAAAATATTCATATATGTTGATTCTAATGTCTCTTGACATTCTCTCCTTGTCTACAAAATAACACTGTATGTCTCATTTCCGAAGATCAGTTTTTATCTTGCTTTACCTTCGCAGCAGAATTAAAAAAACAAAAAGAATGAATAAGACAGAATTACTGGCGGCTATGTCCACACAGTCTGATATGAATGTAGACGATTGTAGCCGGATGTTGAAATCTTTAAAAAAGGTTGTAAGTGATGAATTATCACAGAAACTTCGACGGAGTGGCAGCTGGATTTTATTAGGAATAGCTTTATTGGTGTCTGTTTGTGTGTTTGGTCAGGAGAAGGCAATGCGGGCTCCTGTACAGATCATCCGTGGAATAGTTATTGATGGTGCATCCCGTCATCCCATTCCTTATGCTACGGTTCAATTGACAGATAAACCGGAGATGGGTACTGTAAGTGATTTCAAGAATACATTGTTTATTCTTTTTGGCCACAAATAAAAGCGTCACAACCCTTTTTTACTGTAATCATGTTGATAGATTATATTTCTGCACTCTTGATGACTACACTTTGTATGGTAGGAGGTTCTATGACTGTTTTATTGAAACTATGGATAGTTAATAATCAGCGTATTGCACAGTTGGAGAAAGCACATGTTTTATCAGAGGTAGAACAACTGAAAGAACAAGTCAGCCCCTCACTTTTATTTAAAATATTAAACCGTTCGGGGCATCTGGCTCTTACTGATCCGATCAAAGCTTCAAAGATGTTAATGAAACTTAGCCAATTACTACGTTATCAGCTGTATGATTGCAGTAGAGAAAAGGTGCTGCTTGGAAGTGAAATAAGTTTTCTCACTAATTATCTGACGTTGGAACAATTAAGTTCGGAGCGGTTTGAGTATAGCCTCTCTTCGGATGGAGATGTGAATTGTACCTTTGTTCTTCCTTTGCTTTTCATTCCTTTTGTGCAATATGCGGTAGAGCAGATGTGTGAACAGGGCATTTCATTTATATCTGTACATATCCGTCTGAAGGCTGATGTCGACGATATTATATTTGTCTGTTCCTGTCCGGGCATTGATTTCTTTGTAGGTGACGAACGAGGATTAGAGCGAATCAGACAAAGGCTTGATCTCCAATACGGGCAGTATTATGATCTGCAATTAGAAAAGGAAAATATTCATCTGGAGTTGAGAGGAGGTGAGGTATGGAGAAGAAAATAGATGATGGGGTTGTTTCCGATTTCTTGTTAGGTCCTCGTTGTAGGCTTTACCGGCATCTGCTACTACAGCTTGTGGTTTTACTGATAACCGTAAATGTACTTTGGTACGAACCTTTGCAGTCTCTTACGATCCTGCATCGTTTATTGGGATGGGTTATTTATTGGGCTACAATCGATTTTGTAATTTATACTAACATATATTGGCTGGTTCCCCGATTTTTGCAAAAGAATCGCTTAGGACTTTATTTGCTCACGGTCCTGGGAGTGATTTTTCTTGCTATACTTATCACGGTTGTTTATCAGGATATACTATATGCTTCTGCGATGCCCAGTCAGTATCCCGGTAGTTTTGCTATGTTCGTCAATGCTTTTTCCGGAATTCTCACAATTGGTTTTATTACTGCCGGTACGGCTGCTATTATGCTATTTCGGCATTGGATACTTTTTAAATTGGAGGATTTATTGCGTTATCAGATGAATGATAGCTCTCGTGAGAATGTTTCTCTTAGCTCTGATATTCGTTTTTTGAATGATTATCTGAATCTTGAAAAGATACGTCGTGACAAGTTTGAGTATACCCTTATCCAAGAGGGAGACATCGATTCTGTCTGGCTTCCGCCTTTATTGTTTATTCCTTTTGTAGAAAATGCAGTGAAGCACAATTCAGACAGTGAGAATCCTTCTTATGTTCATGTTTCTTTTAAAGTTTGTGACGCGCATCTGGAGTTTCAGTGTGAAAACTCAAAGCCGGTTATAGTGAAAGAGAAAGGTAGGGTAGGAGGTATCGGACTTGCAAATATCCGTCGCCGATTGACTTTGTTATATCCCGGGCATTATCTTTTAGAGAGAAAAGAAACCAAAGAAAACTATACTGTAATTTTATATTTGGATTTATGAATTGTATTATTGTAGATGATGAACCACTGGCGCGAGAGGCGATGGAATTGCTGATTGCAGATACCGGCGTACTCAATCTTATGGGAACTTTCAACAGCGCGGTGTCTGCTTCCCGTTTCATGGAAGAGTATTCGGTTGATCTTATCTTTCTGGATATTCAGATGCCCGGTATTACCGGTATTGAGTTTGCCCGTACCATCTCCAGGAAGACACTTGTTATTTTCACTACTGCTTATACAGAATATGCCCTTGATAGTTATGAGGTAGATGCTGTTGATTATCTTGTCAAACCCATTGAACCGGAACGCTTTAGAAAAGCTGTTGACAAAGCCGTTTCCTATCACTTACTTTTATTGAAAGAAGAAAAAGAGGCTATTGAAACCATTAAAGCTGCTGAATACTTCTTTGTCAAGGCAGACCGCCGTTACTTTAAAGTGAACTTTGCTGATATTCTTTTTATTGAAGGGCTAAAAGACTATGTAATTCTACAACTTAACGACCAGCGTATTATTACCCGCATGACTCTGAAAGCAGTTTTTGACCTTTTACCGGAAAACACTTTTATTCGGGTAAATAAGTCTTATATAGTTAATACCCGGCATATTGATTCTTTTGATAATAACGATATCTTTATTAAATCCAACGAGATAGCTATCGGTAATAGTTACCGTGATGCTTTTTTTGAAGAGTTTGTATTACGAAAGAGAATCAGATAAGTTTGTTTGTATATTGTTTCTTTGAAAAGGTGATACGTTTAGACGATATTGGATAATAAAATAACTAAATTAGAACATATAAGCAGGTAAAGTATCATAATTTTGTCAGAACAAAAATAGTATACTATGAAGAATAAGTTTTTGATAAGTTCTTTACTGTTGTCTTCAATAGGAGGTAGTACAGTTGCCGGCACTGTTCCGGACAAGGAATATCCTAATATTATTGAAAGTAAGAGCTTTGGAAAAGAAGTGGAACCGATGGGCAGAACAACAACACGTTTTTCCTTTTGAATACCGTCCTTGGGGAGAACGTATTAAATACTATAAAACATTGAATCCTGATCAAAGCGGGAAATAACATTAGGGTCTATAGATGGAATTATTTTTTTTGAAGTGCATCTTTTGCAGAGAGATGTATTGGTACTGAGCACCCCATTGTTATGTATTCACATTCTTCCATGATTAATTCAGCCAACGAATGTTATAAAAGAACAATAATCAACACATTATGGTATTTACTGTTTTAATCACCGTATCTTGCAGGATATGAAGAATAGACTCCCGCCTATTTTATCCCGCCTCAGTATAAACTATTCTAAAAAAATGAATCATGAAAGGTAAAGAAAGAAAAAAAGAAGCCAAGAAAGAGAAGTCAGACAAAGCAGGCTCAAAAGTTCTGACTGAGTATCAGAGAGAGAAACAAAGTAAGAGTGAAAGCAAAACGTTCGTAATGCCCAAAACTTAATGGTAAAAATCAAAAGGGAAGGCGTAATACTTGAAACGACTTCTCTTGAGTTTGAAAATGAAAGTGTGATGAATCCGGCAGTAATTGCCGAAGGAAATACGGTACATATGTTCTATCGTGCCGTGAGAGAGGGTAATCATTCCACCATTGGTTACTGTCGTCTTGAGGGCCCCTTGAAGGTGGTAGAAAGGAATACAGTTCCATTGCTGGTGCCTGAGTTTCCGTATGAATGTCAGGGGGTGGAAGATCCCCGTATCGTACAGATTGAAGACATTTATTATTTAACCTATACAGCTTATGACGGTTTCAGTGCTGTAGGTGCTTGGGCTGTCTCTTCTGACCTAAAACATTTTGAGAAAAAAGGAGTTCTCACTTCTCAGATTACGTATCCTCGTTTTAAGGAGTTACTTCGTTCGCAACCGGCTGTTATAGCCAAGTATTATCGTTCCTATAACAAACGGG
This sequence comes from Bacteroides sp. 41_26, assembly GCF_949740115.1. Classification (NCBI taxonomy): domain Bacteria; kingdom Pseudomonadati; phylum Bacteroidota; class Bacteroidia; order Bacteroidales; family Bacteroidaceae; genus Bacteroides; species Bacteroides sp. 41_26. The sequence continues at coordinate 118,232 of NZ_CATJGZ010000070.1, read as the reverse complement.
AAGCCGTAAATGACAAAGGGAAACCTTTGTATCTAATGGATAAAAATTTGGTGTTTTTCCCCCGTAAGATAAACGGGAAGTTTTATTTTATGCACCGGATCCGTCCCGACATCCAGTTTGTAGCTGTAGAGCAATTGGAAGAACTTACTGTAGCCTTCTGGAAACAATACTTCTTGAATTTTGCATCTCATATATTGCTGGCTCCTCTCTATGAGCATGAGTCAAGTTATATTGGTGCAGGATGTCCTCCCATAGAAACACCTGTCGGCTGGCTGCTGATATACCACAGTGTATATGATACTCCTGCCGGATATGTGTACTCTGCTTGTGCTGCCTTGCTGGATATAAACGATCCGTCCGTTGAACTGGCACGCTTGCCGTATCCTTTATTTTCTCCTACAATCGGATATGAACTTTCCGGTGTAGTCAGCCGGGTGTGTTTCCCTACGGGTACAGCTTCGTTTGGCGATACACTTTATATCTACTATGGAGCGGCTGATAAACAAGTGGCTTGTGTGTCGGTACAACTGACTGAGTTATTGAATGAGTTAATAAGTCAAATTAAATGAAAAAGATAATATGCATAACTACTTATCCTCCTCGTGAATGTGGTATTGCTACTTTTGCACAAGACCTGATTCGGAATATAATGACTAAATTTGGTGATTCTTATTCTATAAAAGTGTGTGCGGTAGAATCCGATACAGAAAAGCATGTTTATTCAAAAGAGGTGGAATATACGTTGGATACATCAGACGCTGCTGCCTTTGGTGCACTTGCTGTACAACTGAATACAGAGCGGGAAGTGGAGATGATACTTGTACAACATGAGTTCGGACTGTTTCATGAGAATAGAATGGCCTTCCTGCAATTGTTGGAACAATTGTGTAAACCGGTAGTTTTAATTTTCCATACGGTGCTATCCCATCCTTCTTCTGGGTTGTACGCCTATATAGGGCGTATGGCGGTTGCCTGTGATTCTCTTGTGGTGATGACGTATACTTCTTATAGTATTCTTGAAAGAGAATACCATGTTCCTACCGGGAAGCTGACAGTTATCCCCCATGGTACTCATTTGGTTTCACTTCGCGATAAGAAGAAATTAAAGGAAATATATTATGTTTCCGGTAGGAGGATACTCTCTACCTTTGGTCTGCTGAGTGCCGGAAAGAGTGTTGAAACTACGCTGAAAGCCCTGCCGGAGATTGTGAAAAAGAATCCCACTGTATTGTTTCTCATCATAGGGAAAACACATCCTATGGTGCTTAAGGCAGAAGGAGAGGCATATCGTGAAATGCTTAAAGCGCAGGTTGCCAATCTGGAACTGGAAGAGTATGTCCGGTTTGTCAATTGCTATCTTGAGCTTCCGGTACTATTGGAATATCTGCAACTTACTGATATTTATCTCTTCACCTCCAGCGATCCTTGCCAGGCGGTAAGCGGCACTTTTGTTTATGCACTGAGTTGCGGATGCCCTATTGTGGCTACGCCTATACCGCACGCACTGGAATTGTTGAGTGATGAATCCGGTGTCATCTTCGATTTCAAAGATTCTGCTCAACTGGCCATTGCGGTTAATCGTTTGCTTGCCGATGAGGCATCGCGTTCGGAGATGCAGATTGCCGGCTTGCAAAAAACAGCCGGTACTGCCTGGGAAAACTCAGCCATTGCCTATGCTTTATTATTTCGTACTATCGGTGAAAAAGAGAGAGAACCTCTTGTCTACTCTTTGCCGCCGATTAATATTCGTCATATATTGCGGATGACCCGTCAGTGGGGAATTGTACAATTTGCAAAGGGAAACCGTCCCGATTTAAAAACGGGTTATACACTGGACGACAATGCGCGTGCGTTGATTGCACTGTGCCAGATTGTCGCTTCCGGGATAAACGGATCTTGTACTCGGTATATTAAAACTTATCTTGAACTTATCTGCTACTGCCAGCAACCGGATGGTTCTTTTCTGAATTATATAGATAAGAATCATACCTTCACAAATCAGAATAAAGTGGTAGGACTTGAAGATTCCAATGGCCGGGGTATTTGGGCACTGGGATACTTTATTTTTTATGGCAGGCTTTTTCCGGACTCTTGGGTAGAAGAAGCTCGGGTAGTGCTTCAAAATACTTTTCAGCAAATCAGATGGATGAAGTCTCTCCGTAGCATAGCTTTTGCACTCAAAGGTTTGTATTATTATAACCTGATGTACCCCTCTGATGAGGTACAAGAACTGATCCGGTTATCGGCAGATAAGCTGGCTCGGTGTTACCGGTTGACGGCAAAGGGCAAATGGAACTGGTTTGAGACTTACCTCACTTATGATAACAGTATTCTGCCCGAGGCGATGTTACTGGCTTATCTGGCAACGGAAGACGACACATATAAGACGATAGCACGAAAGTCGTTCGATTTTTTATTGGAGAAACTATTTCCTGAAGATCATATCCGGGTAGTTTCCAACCAGGGCTGGATGCATAAGGAAAAGGAATGCCATAAATATGGTGAACAGCCGGTGGATGTGGCAGGGTGTGTCATTGCATTATCTGTTTTTTATCGGGTATTTCCGGAAGAAGAATACCTAATTAGACAGCGAATTGCCTTTAATTGGTTTTTGGGGCACAATCAACTGCATCAGATAGTTTACAATCCTGCTACAGGAGGCTGTTATGACGGGTTGGAAGAGAATAATGTTAACTTGAATCAGGGAGCCGAATCTACTACTTGCTATCTCATGGCAAGGATGTCTTTGGAGTGAGGAGTAATGCTCTGTTACCATATATATGGTGCCTCATTATAATATATTTTAACGAGGCACTATATATGGGCGTTTTTATTTACAGATGATTATTTCTATATAGCTTCCATTTTTTATTTCTTTTCTAATAGAAACTCGTCTACTATTTTAATCAGCTGATCTTTGGGCATTGCTCCTTGTAAAATTTTTGGTTCTCCTTTTACTGGAATCATTAATAAGGTGGGGATACTTTGGATACCGAATGTTCCGGCGAGTTCAGACTCTTTATCCACATCTATTTTATATACATCTATTTTCCCGGCATAGTCTTTACTTATATTATCCAAAATGGGTGCCATTGCTTTACAAGGACCACACCATGTCGCGTAAAAATCGATGATCGCAGGACGATTGCCTTCAAATTTCCACTCATTGGGATTGGCTTCGTAATTATATACTTTTTTTAAAAAGTCTGCTTTAGTTAATGCTATTACTTCCATATTGCTTTGTTCTTTTTGAAAATTAGCACTTTTATTGTCTTTATTACCTGCACAGGCTGTTGCTATAAAAGTCAGTGTGAGGGCAAAAATTGCAGTTAAGGTTTTAATTGATTTCATATACTTCCTTTTTTTATTGTTTTTACTGTTGCAAAGATAGTGCTGTCAAACATATATATAAATGACAATTTAGCTGAAATGTTTGGCGATTTTTCCCTTTTAACGCTCTTCATAAAAACTTTTCTCAAGAATTATCCTGTTATTTTACTTCCACCAGACTCTTGTAGGATATTTCATCAGAATTGAGTAATAGTTTTAAAAGCATACGTAAACGTTTTGAGGTGGGGATTATAAACGCTTATAAACTATTTATGTATATAAAAAAGACTAATGAGTCGCTTTGTACCACGCAGTCTGATATTTTTCAGTGGCATAAGGGTTAGTACTTGGATCTGAGATTGTTGCACCGGAGAATGTATTGATTTTAATCTTTCCCTTGTTCATGGTGTAATAATAATCGGTATGCCTTTTATAGGGGATAGTGCGTTCCAGTTGTTCTTCAAATCGTGCCAATAGGCCGGCGTCTGTACAGAGTTTTGCTACATAGTCCCCACAGTCGAAAAAGAGGGTGGGGGTATACCCGTCCATTGTCTGTATGGTATATAATGAAGAGGAAGGAAGAGTATATTGGTTATTTATCTCTTTCATTGTAACAGCTAAATTTTCCAACTCGGAACATACCGTTACTCCGATTGTCCCGCAAGGCATTTCTTCGTAGTTCTTATAGAACTCGTAAAATGCATCACATATGCTTTCATAATCGACTTTACCCAACAGATGCGGACCAATCTCAGCATAAGGCATACCGTAAGCCATAATCTCACAAGGGGAAGCAATCAGATAGTCGGTAACTTCTTTCAGATCATAGGCAACTTCTACAGAAGCCATGTAGCAGTCATCAAAGAGAATATACTCCATTTTTATTCCGGCATTTGCAATCCCTTCTGCAAGAGTGGTGGTGTTAGTCTGATATTCAGGACTTAATCCACCGAAATAGCGTGTCATAGGTACGCCTTCATATTCCCAGTGTTTCTTTTGGCCTATACTTCGCGCCTGTGTGGTTGGTACAGGAATCCATCCCATTCCGTGACAACCGATTGTCATGGCATAGCGGTTGGCAGGAGCGAGGGTTTTAACATCATTCAGAATGGAAGTAATGCCTGTGGCCGTAGTGAAAGCGGGGTTATGATAAATTTTCAGGGGTTTGCGTATGCATTTGCCATTATCATATGCCAACTCAAAGAGTACTGCTTCAGTGGGCGAAGTACAGAAGAATACTACAACCCTTTCGTTCTTGAGTATGTTTCGTTGTACTACACTCTCAAAGTCCGATATATTGGTTTCGAAGTAAGATTTAAGATTGCTGGACCATGGAAGATACATGAGTACGGTCTGATCCGTTTTGACAGGCCAATCCTCCTGTTCGCATGATGTAAATGCCAAGGGAATGATTAACAGTATAAGGAGCAAAAAACGTTTCATTACTTTCAGTGGGCAGGTCATTATCTTCTTCTTTTTATAACAATACATTTGTCTTTCAGATACAAACGTAAGAAATATTTCTCTAATAAGGAAAATATAGGGAGGGAATGTGGGTTACTATTCTATTTATTCATTTATATTTGCTGTTCCTATACAAGTTTCCCACAAATCACGAAGTATAAAGAAATGAAAACAGATAAAGAAAAAATGCTGGCAGGTGAACCCTATCTGGCTTTCTGTGACGAGTTGGTAGAAGATCGTGCCCGGGCAAAAGACGTTTTGTTTGAATACAACAATTTGCGTCCGTCGGACATGGAAAGACGTACTGAAATACTGAAGCAATTCTTGGGTGCAACCGGAAAGCAATTGCTGGTCGAACAACCCTTCCGTTGCGATTATGGCTATAATATTCGTGTCGGCGAGAATTTTTATGCCAATATGGGATGTACGATATTAGATGAGGCTTTGGTGACCTTTGGAGATAATGTACTGTTGGCTCCTAATGTGAGTATTTATACGGCAGGACATGCTGTAAATGTGACACGGCGCATAGCCGGTTGGGAGTATGCCTGTCCGGTAGCAATAGGGCATAATGTGTGGATTGGTGGTAATGTAGTGATACTTCCGGGAGTTTCGATTGGTGATAATAGCATAATAGGTGCCGGAAGTGTGGTGACAAAGAACATTCCTGCCAATGTCGTTGCTGTGGGAAATCCCTGTAAAGTGATTCGGGAACTTACCGAAGACGAACGGAAATAAAATACTTTAGATAAAACGGAATATGAAGAAACATTTTTTACTTGCAGCTGGTCTGTTTATGACATTTGCTGTGCAATATCAAACAATTATGGCACAAAGTCTTGAAAAGATGAATTGGTTTAATGAACCTGATAAATGGGAGATACGGGATGCACGTACTTTCTCAATGATAGTCCCTCCGAAAACGGATTATTGGAGAATATCCCATTATGGTTTTACAGTAGATGATGCACCTTTTTACTATGCTCTTTACGGTGGGGAGTTTGAAGCGAAAGTTAAAATAACGGGAAACTATGTGACTACTTTTGACCAAATGGGACTGATGATTCGTGTGGATCATGAGAACTGGATAAAAGCAGGTGTGGAGTATGTGAATGGTAAACAGAATGTAAGTGCTGTGGTGACACATAAAACAAGTGACTGGAGTGTGGTAGAGTTGGATAAAGCTCCTCGTTCTATCTGGATAAAAGCTGTCAGAAAGCTGGATGCCGTAGAAATATTCTTCTCATTGGATGATAAGAAGTATACGATGATGCGTACCTGTTGGCTGCAGGATAACTGCCCGGTAATGGTGGGATTAATGGGAGCATGTCCTGATGGTACGGGATTTGAAGCTATCTTTGAAGATTTTCAGGTGAAACAATTGCCTGATACACGTCGGTTGGAATGGGCAAAGAAGCAAAAGTAAAACTTTAATAGACTCCACTGCAGAGTAGCACGGAGCAACTGAGCTAATATTGTGCTGTGTTTTCATCGGCACACAGGATGAAACGGATAATGCGGATGACGGCGGATCGAATCTTCTTTTTCACTGATTATCAGTAAATAGAATAAAAAGATCCGTTGTCATCCGTATTGTCCGTTTCGTCCGTTGCCATAGAAGATATTTTATTTCCGGAGCTTTATTTCCGGCACAAGTATAAACCGGGTGTCCGGGAAGTATTTCTCCATATACTTTCTGATAAAGCTTTGCGTATCCTCTTGTATTGTTTTATCTTCTACTGTGGGATACAGATTATACATCACAGTATCAAGACGGATCCCCCGGTTACGTATGGCTTCAAAGCTGAGTAATGTGTGGTTGATGCTTCCCAACTTGCCGGAGGTTACAAAAATGAGCGGGTAACCCTTTTGGGCTACATAGTCGATAGTCAGCAACTCTTCGGTCAACGGCACCATCAGTCCGCCGGCACCTTCGAGCAGAACGATGTCATAACGGCGGCTGAGTTCGGCGGTGGCTTGTTCCATCTTGTTGAAGTTTATGGGGCGCTTGTCCAATTGCGAGGCAAGATGCGGCGAAGCCGGATAGGAGAAAATCTCCGGCATAGTGAGTCCTTCATGATCTTCTTCGGTGTGAGGAACTCCCATGATACGGCGGTGCAGGTCAATATCTTCGGAATAACCTACATTGCCGGTCTGAATAAATTTCTGGGTAATAGTACGCTTTCCGTTCTTATTGAGTTCGCGGGCCAGGAAACCGGTGGCATAGCTCTTTCCGGCATCAGTGTCAATGCCGGATACAAAAAATACATTCTGTTTCATTGTTTCTTCTTTTTTGCGATAATATAAATAGGGTGATAAGTAAGTGTCACGGAGCGGTTGTTACCGGATTGACGGGGATAGTCCTCGCAGAAGCGGTTTAGTTCGCGCCGTGTCCAATGGTGTTTACCGATACCCGTAACTCCTGTTTCTTTCAGATGATAGAGCACTTGCAGCGGAGTGGTAAAGGTACGGGGGACTACCTCTTCTTCTGCATAAATGATATCGTACATAGGAGCGAGCGAAGCCTTCAGGTCGTGGAGCGAACGGTAGGTAAGTCCGTGTCCGGTGACACTGCGTATCTCTTCCATGTTCTTTTGCCCGAAAGTGGTGAAAGCGAAATACCCGTTTCTACTCAGATAGTTCGTACAACGGTGAAAAAAGTGTTCCGGGTTTTCAAACCATTGAAGGGTAGAACAGGAGGTGATAAGTTCCGTATCTTCGGGAAATGCGAGTGTTTCGGCATCTCCGGCAAGGAAGGCTACGCCCTGATTGAGCAGGTCTTCACAGCAGGTCTGCATGTTGTGGCAGATATCATTCAGGAGAAGCTGTTTCGGTTGCAGGGTATGATAGAGCAGCCGGGAGTAATTGCCTGTGCCGCAACCAAATTCTACCACTTTCCCCAACGGAGTTGGAGGGAGATATTGCTGTAAGAGGCGAATCATTTTTTCGGCTATCTGTTGCTGTATATTTGCTTCCCGCGTATAAGTACCGATTGCTTTAGAGAAGCGTTCGGCTATCAGATTCTTGTCCATATTCATTTCAGGTATTGTGTAAAGAGTGGTTCGTCATAATGAGCTTCGTTACCATGGAGGATGGAAGCGGAAGTCTCTTCCCAGGCAGTATGTTGATTGGCGGGAGGGAAGATACGGTCGTTTTCACCGATGATGGCTTTCTTCCAGGAGAAGCTGGCAGGAGGAAGTGCCCGATATTGCCGGGCGATGGCGGCGAGTTCCTCTTTCAGGTCTTCTGCTGACCGTTGGGGGGCAATGTGGCGGAAGCTGTCAAAAGCACTTCCATTGGCGCACATCCGGCGCTGGAATTTCCGAAGGGATGCTTCGTTCAAACCCTCTAATGTTCCTTTGAAAATGGCAGGAGGAATACCCCGTTTCTCGTCGATAGGGAAGGGGGTGCCGTTGATCGCGACACTGCTGTTGACGGGAAGTGCAATGCGTGAGAGTACTTGTGAGGCCGCCCAGACCCCCATAGACCATGCCACAACGTCGATATGGGAGTAACGGGCTGTCGGGGAAGTGTCGAAATCGAGTGTATGATAATCGTAGCAAATCATAAAATCGCTTTCACGGGGTGTATATTGTATGAAAGGGCGTTCATCCATTCCCCAGCCTGCGAAGAACAGGAGAAGGCGATCTCGTTTCTGATTCGTTGACGTATGGATATATTGGTTCATAGGTAGATGTGATACTTAAAATAATGTTGTGTAATATTACTATTGTTGCACTGCTCGGAATACTAAAGTCTGTCTTTGTAAAGCACTGATTATTAAAGGGCTTACGGAACGCTTTTCTCCCCGGAGCCGAACAGCCTGTTCCCCGGAGCCGAAGAAGCTCTTCCCCGGAGCCGGGCTACCTCCTCCCCGGAGCCGGGCAAGGCGTACGGCTTGGGGAGAAAACTGTATGTAAAATAATGCGACTCTGCTTGAGGTGGATTCCATATTGTTTAAACTTATATATTCAGACAAAACGGAAGTAACGGTTGGCATCTTAGTATCTTCTTTTGAGGAAAATTTAAACAGGTTCTTCGACTTTTGATATTTCATTTATTAATTTCTCCATTTCACTTTCTCTGATCTCTGCCGTCAGCGAGAACCGGATACGTGAGGTGCCTTCCGGTACCGTAGGCGGGCGTACGGGCAAAGCATAGAATCCTTTGCGTTGTAGTTCTTCCGCCTTCCGGATGGCCACACAGCTTTCTCCTGTTATCAACGGCACGATGTGACTGGTTGAAGGGCAGTCATATCCTTTGTTTTTCAGGGCTTCCCTGAGTTGATTACTAAGGAACCGCAGGGTTTCACGTCTTTGCCGGAAGCCTGCCAGACGTTCCAGCATGAAGGAAGTCCACTGTACTGTCACCGGAGGCAATGCCGTGGTGAAGATGAAAGTACGCATCTTGTTAATAAGGTATTCCCGTATCACTTTCCGGCAGACGATATAGGCTCCTGCCGAAGCCAGTGCCTTACCGAATGTACCTACCAGAAAGTCGATATCGTTGATGCAATCCTGCTCTTCTGCACATCCCAGTCCTCTCTGTCCGCGTACTCCGAAGGCATGAGCCTCATCTACATACAACAGTACATTGGGATATTGTTTTTTCAAACGAACCAGTTCCCGGAGATCGGCTTCGTCACCATCCATACTAAAGATACTTTCGGTGACGACGATAATGCGTTCGTATTCCGAATGATTCACCTGTAAAAGACGTTCCAACTGGTTGTATTCATTGTGGCGGTACCGGATACATTTTGCTGCCGATAGGCGTATGCCGTCTATCAGGCTGGCATGTACCAGTTTGTCTGCTAAGATGAGCGTGTGCGTATTGCTTACTGCCGGCAGGATACCTGTATTGGCATGATATCCGCTGTTGAATGTCAATGCCGCTTCGGTGCCGAAGCTATCGGCAAGTTGCTGCTCCAACCGATCATAAATACTGAAGTTCCCCGTCAGCAGACGTGAAGAGGAAGAGGTGGGCAGAAAAGTCTCCGTGGTCAGGGTTTCCCGGAACTCCTGGCGCAGTTTCCTATCGTTTGCCAATCCTAAATAGTCGTTTGAAGAGAGGTTCAGCATCCGTCGCCCGTCTACAATAACGTTTCTGCCTTCGTGTGTAATGGCAGGAAGCTTTCGTAGATTGCTTTTCTCTTTCAGTTCCTGCAACTCTTGTTGCATCTGTTCGATGGTGGTCATAATTCTTTAACTTATTTATTAATTAGTAGTAAGTAGTCAAGTAGTCAAGTAGAAATGACTCGCCTAATGTATTCTACTTACTACTTGACTACTTAACTACTCAATTACTCATTATTTTGATAACTCCACTCGTAAGTTTACTTAATTGTTCCGGCGTGATGATAAACGGGGGCATGAGGTATACCAGCTTTCCGAAAGGACGCACCCAGATACCCTCTTCGACAAACCTCCGTTGCATGTATGCCATGTCTACCGGCTGACGTGTCTCAATAACTCCGATAGCACCCAGTATCCGTACATCTGCTACGGCCGGAAGTGAACGTGCCGGAGCCAGTTCCCGCTTCAGTTGCTCTTCGATACGGCGCACATTTTCTTGCCAACCGGACTCTAATAACAGGCGTACCGAAGCACAAGCTACGGCACAAGCCAGCGGATTCCCCATAAATGTAGGGCCGTGCATAAAAGCTCCCGGTGCATGATTGGAAATCATATCCGCCACTTCATTGGTTGCCAATACGGCAGACAGTGTCATATATCCTCCGGTCAGTGCCTTGCCGATGCACATGATATCCGGTTCTACTCCGGCATGTTCCCAGGCAAAGAGCTTTCCTGTACGTCCGAAGCCGGTAGCTATTTCATCAAAGATAAGTAACAGATTGTGCTCATGGCAAAGTTTAGCTGCCTCCTGTAAATACCGGGGATGGTAAAACCACATACCGCCTGCCCCCTGTACAATCGGTTCAAGGATAAGTGCGGCGAGCTCGTCGGAACGTGTTTCTATCAGTTCTTTCAGAGGGAGAATATCTTCCGGATTCCACTCGCCATCGAAACGTGAGGCGGGTTGAGGTACAAAATAACGTACCGGCAGTGCTGATCCGAACAGCGAGTGCATCCCTGTTACGGGGTCACAAACAGACATTGCATTCCATGTATCACCATGATATCCGCTGCGTATGGTAATGAAATTATTCTTTTCTGCCTTCCCGGCGGCATACCAGTATTGCACGGCCATTTTCAGTGCTACCTCTACTGCCACCGATCCGGAGTCTGCATAAAATATCTTCTGCATCGAGGGAGGAACCAGAGGGAGCAACAGCTTTCCCAATTCAATGGCCGGATCGTGTGTCAGTCCGCCAAACATTACGTGCGACATTTTCTCCAACTGCTCCCGTACCGCTTCATTCAATACCGGATGATTGTATCCATGTACCGCACACCACCACGACGACATTCCTTCTACAAGCACCTGCCCGTCACTCAGTGTAATTGTAGCCCCTTCTGCCCGTTCTACCTTATATACCGGCAATGGATTCGTGGTCGAAGTATAAGGATGCCACAAATGTTCCCGATCGAACCCATCCTCCCTCTCTTTCCTTCTCCCTTCTCCCTTCTCCCTTCTCCCTTCTCCCATCCCGTATCCTGCTGCACAAATCATCTGCTTGTCTTCCGATACTTTTGAGCCGAGTGTAGTTAGTAAATCTCCCACGATAGCCGAGTTGATACCGATATGTAAAGCCCGTTTCATAGCTTCCGGAGAGAGTTGTGAACGTCCTCCGGCAAAGCGCAGATAGGCTGTCGGGTTGATAAAGCGGAAAAGTGCGATAGCGGTTAATACCTCTTCTTCTGTCAGCGGTGTTGCGTGTTCCAGTGGGGTACCTGGGATCGGGCTGAGCAGGTTGATCGGGATGGACTGTACCCCAAGTTCCCGGAGGGTGAAAGCAAATTCAATACGCTGTTCCAGTGTTTCTCCCATACCGATAATGCCGCCGCAACAGATATCCATACCTACCCGGCGTGCAGCATTGAGTGTAGCCAGTTTCTGCTCTTGCGTATGCGTAGAGCAAAGTTTCGGAAAATAGGAAGGTGCCGTTTCTAAGTTACAGTGATAACGGGTGATACCTGCGTCATAGAGTACCTGTAATTCATCTTCTTCGAGGAGTCCTAAGGAGGCGCATAGCTGAATGGAAGTATGCCTGCGCATGTAGCGGGTGGAGTCACGAAGTTGAATAAGTTGTTTCGGGGAAGGTTTTCGTCCGCTGGTGACGAGTGAGAACCGGGCTATGCCCTGTGCTTCGTTGTATTGTGCCTGTCGGAGGCATTCATCTTTACTGACGAGGTCGTAAACCTCGGCTTTTGTCTGGTAGTGAGAAGATTGTGCACACCATTTACAGTTTTCCGGGCAACGTCCGGACTTGGCATTAATGATGGAACACATGTCGAATTCGCGCTGTGCACGGGCGACGGTAATCTCATGGGCAGCCGCATATAGCGCCTCCCTGTCGGCTGTATTAGCCAGCCAGGCCGCTTGTTCGGGCGTGATATCAACGCCTTGCAGCACCTGGTCTTTAAGTTCTTCAAGTGTCATAAATGTATGATAAGGGATAGTTTGAGCAGCTTTTTGCTTGGCGAGCGAACGTTCCGTCACGTTGAGATGCAACTGCCCGATGGTAACCTGGTGTCCCAGGCTGGCAAAGGCAGCATATCCCTTCCGGCTCCAACAGCGGAAACGGATGGCAGGTCTATGGATCGGACGGTTCGTTTTCATTCTTTTTTCAGGTTTTGAACGGGGCAAATGTACAAAGAAATTTTGAGTATGTGAACATAAAGACCTATCTTTGCGTACTACTAATGTCATACCTAGAATAATAGCCTTATGATTGATTTAAGCCGTAAACTCCCCATCGGGATACAGACTTTCGAGAAGTTGCGTAAAGAGGGATATCTCTATGTGGATAAGACTGCGCTTGTCTGGCAGATGGTAAGTACCAGTACTCCTTATTTTCTGAGCCGTCCCCGCCGCTTTGGGAAAAGTTTGTTGCTGTCTACTTTCGAGGCTTATTTTGAGGGGAAGAAAGAACTTTTCAAGGGGTTGGCTATCGAAGATTTGGAGAAAGAGTGGATCACCTATCCTGTGCTGCACCTCGACTTGAACGCCGAGAAGTATGATACTCCCGAAAGACTGAACAGCATTCTCAGTAACCACTTAACTCAATGGGAACTGAAATACGGAAAAGGAGTTGACGAAACTACCCTGTCGAGCCGTTTCATGGGAGTTATTAGACGTGCTTCCGAATTAACCGGGCGCAATGTCGTTGTCCTGATAGACGAATACGACAAGCCCTTGCTTCAGGCCATGCAGAATGAGGCTTTGCTGGATGAGTATCGCACGACCCTGAAAGCTTTTTATGGCGTACTGAAAAGCTCCGATCGTTACCTGCGTTTCGCTTTCCTTACCGGAGTGACCAAATTTGCCCAGGTAAGTGTATTCAGTGATTTGAACCAATTGCAGGATATCAGCCTGTGGTATGACTATGCTACTGTTTGTGGTATTACCCGGGATGAGTTAATTTCGATTTTCCAGCCTGAGCTGGAAGTGCTGGGCAGAGCTAACGATACCACTTATGAAGAAACGGTGGATGAGATGACCCGGATGTATGATGGTTATCATTTTCATCCTGCGGGAGAGGGCGTTTTCAATCCGTTTAGTGTGCTCAATGCGCTGAAAGCAAAAGAATTTAATGATTATTGGTTCCAGACCGGGACACCTACTTTTCTCGTTGAACTGCTTAAAAAGAGTGACTACGATCTTCGTATTTTGATTGATGGCGTGGAAGCATCTTCTACCGCTTTTACTGAATATCGGGTAGAGGCACGTAATCCTATCCCGTTAATCTACCAGAGTGGATATCTCACGATAAAAGAGTATGATAAGCGTTTCAAGATGTATCGTTTGGCTTTTCCGAATGATGAAGTGAAGTACGGTTTTATGAATTTCATATTGCCTTTTTATACACCAATACCGGACGGAGAACGACGTTTCTACATTGGCAAGTTCATCAAGGAACTACAGGCAGGTGATGTATCAGCTTTCCTCACTCGTCTTCAATCGTTTTTTGCCGATTTCCCTTATGAGTTGAACGAAAACAAAGAACGCCATTATCAGGTTGTGTTTTATCTGGTGTTCAAGTTGATGGGGCAGTTCACCGAGGCAGAAGTGCGTAGTGCCCGTGGAAGGGCGGATGCTGTGGTAAAGACTCCCGATCAGGTTTATGTCTTTGAGTTTAAGCTGAATGGTACGGCAGAACAAGCCTTACTGCAGATTGATGACAGGGGCTATCTGATACCTTATCTGGCGGATGGACGTGAAATAGTGAAGGTGGGAGTAGAGTTCAGTGCCGAAACACGAAATATCAGTCGTTGGCTGGTGGAGTAGTTGTTGTCAGATTATTACTTAGTGCTTTTTCCTGTATTGCTTCTTCAGATAAAAATTGAATCCTGCATATACCTGCAGTGTACCAAAGCCATTGTTTAGTGAGAAATTATTCCGGTAGTAATCATAGGTTCTGCCCACAAAGGAGGTCCCGGCAAAATATTTGCTGTTGTTGTAAACTACCCCTGCACGCAGTATGAAATCTATGTTGAAGTTTTGGTACCAGTCGTTTGTTTCTGTTTGTACTTTTTCAATCCGTGAGGTTTTGTAGGCTATGGCAGGTGTCAGTGAGAGGCAGGCGAGCCAGTTGCGTGCAAACACCCAGTTGTAGGCATAACCGAGAGTGAGGCTGATATTTGTGTATTTGATGTGTTCCACTCTCATATCTTCATTCAGGCTTTCCTGAATAGTTTGCGGCAATTTGGTAGGATCGAAGTTCAGATGATGTGTTGAGATAGAGAACCCTGCAATCATCGATCCGGCACTGCGCCTTTGGTTAGTGCTTTGGCTGAAAGCTGCCGGATAGGAAAAGCGGCGATAGTTGAATACGTAAAATGCATTCAGCCCTTTTATATCTACTTTCAATCCATCAAAACTTTCGGAATAATTATCGGGCATGTCATCAAAACCGTCCGCTTTGTGTATCCGGTAGTCGTTACCGGTGCGTCGATAGAAAATATCCACCCCTAATTTGGAACTGTAAAGACTTAAATCAAACTCCGTTCCTTTTCTTTTTCCTTTCTGTTTGCCATAAAGCCCGTCGGTGTCTATAGACCATCCCAGGAATATCCAGCGCCAACCGAAGTAGGGACCTATCTTATTGCGGGGGTTGGGAGAGAACCGTAACCGTTGTGACTGAGGAGTACTACTGCTTAAACTATAATATTCGTAGTTGGTGAAGTGGTCCAGCATCAGTGCATAGTTGTAACGGTTGGGGCTGATATAAGTAGTATCGATATCACTGGGGTTGAACAGATAGTTGAAAGCTCTTATAAATCCGTTGGGACGTTTGGTTGTCTTCACACTGTCCGGCATGACGATGTTGCTCTCTTCATTCTGAGCGAACAAAGAGAGAGGCAATATCACCAACAGACAAATTACAAGTTGTTTCATACTATTTTAATAAGTAGTTAGAATTTAGTAGTAAGTAGTTAGAATCCTTTCGGAATGACAACGCTGATATGCTACATAGATTCTAACTACTAACTACTGACTACTAACTACCAACTTCAACCTCATCATTCGCGAAATTAATACTTCCTTCCCGTTTGTGCAATCTTCCTTTAAATTTTGTTTCGTATCTTAAACAAAACAAGGCCATGTAATGTTAGATACCTCACGTAAATAAATCCTAAACCACAAGAAAATATGAGAATCAATCTACGTCTATTAGTAGCGTTTCTGGTCTTTGTTGTATCTGTATCGTTGCAGGCGGCCATACAACAGGAGAAACGTGTTTCGGGCACCGTAATATCCGACGGAGAACCATTACCCGGTGTTTCCGTACAGGTAAAAGGTGCCACTACCGGTACCATTACCGATATCGATGGAAAATATTCTATATCTGCCCCTGCCGATGGGATACTTGTTTTCCGCTTTGTAGGGTTAAAGACGGCAGAGAAGCCTGTGAACGGACGGAGTACCATTGATGTTACTCTTGAATCCGACAGTAAGGAACTGGACGAGGTCATGGTAGTAGCTTATGCCACAGCCAAAAAATATAGCTTTACCGGAGCCGCTTCTACTGTAAAAGGAGATGAGATAGCCAAACTACAGGTAGCCAGTGTTTCGCGTGCTCTTGAAGGTACTGTTTCCGGTGTGCAGGCAAGTGCTTCCAGCGGGCAACCCGGTACGGATGCCGAGATACGTATCCGTGGTATCGGGTCTATCAATGCTTCCAGTGCACCGCTCTATGTAGTGGATGGTGTGCCTTTTGATGGTTCCGTCAACGCTATCAATCCGGATGATATTGCCTCCATGACAGTGCTGAAAGATGCTGCTTCGGCTGCTCTTTACGGCTCACGTGGTGCCAATGGAGTCATTATTATCACCACTAAACAGGGACAAACAGACTCTAAAACAACCGTCAATGTAAAAGCCTCCTTCGGTGGTTCCAATCGTGCCGTACGTGATTATGACCGTATAGGCACAAATGATTATTTCCAACTCTATTGGGAAGCCTTGCGCAATCAATATGCCAAGGATACGCAGAACTATACTCCTGCTACAGCCGCCGCACAGGCGTCAAAAGATCTGGTAACCAAACTTATGGGAGACGGTCCCAACCCTTATGGACCCAATTATTCACAACCTGTAGGCACGGATGGCAAACTTGTAGACGGTGCTACCCCTCTGTGGGATTTTGATTGGAGTGATGCTATGGAACAGCAAGCTTTGCGTACGGAGCTTAACCTCAATGTATCCGGAGGCGGACAGAAGAATCAGTATTTCTTTTCCGCCGGTTATCTGAATGATAAGGGTATTGCGCTTGAATCCGGATATCAGCGTTTCAACCTGCGTTCCAACATCACCAGTGAAATGACCTCCTGGCTGAAGGGTGGTGTTAACATGAGCTTTGCGCATTCCATGCAGAACTATCCGGTATCTTCGGATACGAAGACCAGTAATGTGATCAATGCAGGACGTACGATGCCCGGTTTCTATCCCATCTACGAGGTAAACCCCAATGATGGAAGTATCATTTATAAGGATGGAAGTCCTGTTCCTGATTTCGGGCCCTATCGTCCTTCCGGTTCTATGGCAAACTGGAACCTGCCCGCTACTCTTCCGCTCGATAAGTCCGAACGGATGAAAGATGAGTTTTCGGGACGTACTTTTCTGGAAGTTACCTTTATTCCCGGTTTGAAGTTCAAGACGAGTTTTAATTTCGACCTTATCAATTACAATTCTCTCGATTTCACAAATTCCCTTATCGGTCCTTCGGTCACTACCGGAGGTGGCTCAAGTCGTGTCAACACCCGTACCTTCTCCTGGACGTGGAACAATATTGCAACTTATGATAAGACGATTGGTGAGCACCACTTCAATATACTTGTTGGGCAGGAAGCTTATTCCTACCGTTATGATGAACTTTCTGCTTCCCGTACGAAAATGGCGTTACCTAATATGCCCGAACTGGTAGTTGGTTCGCAACTCACCGGAGGTTCCGGTTATCGGATTGATTATGCCCTGGTGGGTTATTTCTCTCAGTTCCTGTATGATTACCAGGACAAATACTTCTTTTCTGCCTCTTACCGCCGTGACGGTTCTTCCCGTTTTGCACCGGAGACCCGTTGGGGTAATTTCTGGTCGGTAGGAGCTTCCTGGCGTATCGATCGTGAAGACTTCATGGTTTCTACTTCCGATTGGCTTTCGGCTTTGACTTTAAAAGCCAGTTACGGAGCACAGGGAAATGATAACTTAGGTACTTACTATGCCAGCAAAGGACTTTATGCCATTGTATCCAACCTGGGGGAGAATGCACTTGTATCCGACCGCATTGCCACTCCGAAGCTGAAGTGGGAAACCAATCTCAACTTCAATGTGGGTGTGGATTTCTCTTTATGGAACAACCGTGTATCCGGTTCGTTTGATTTCTTCCAACGCCGTTCCAAAGACTTGCTCTATTCACGTCCTGTAGCTCCTTCTATGGGATATAGTTCGGTTGATGAAAATGTGGGGGCACTGAAAAATACCGGTATCGAACTGACGCTGAATGGTACGGTGATCCATACAAAGGATTTCATGTGGAAACTTGGTTTCAACCTGACACATTACAAGAACGTAGTCACCGAACTACCTTTGAAAGACATGCCTCCGGTAGGGGTGAACAAGCTAAAAGAGGGGCGTTCCGTCTATGATTTCTACACGAAGGAATGGGCTGGGGTAGACCCGGAAAACGGAGATCCGTTGTGGTATATGGATATACTCGATAAGGATGAAAATGTGATAGGTCGCGGTACGACCAATGTGTATAAAGATGCTACTGATTATTATGTCAACAAGTCATCTTTGCCCAAGATATATGGTGGTTTCAATACAGCGTTTTCTTATAAGGGCATCGAGCTTTCGGCGATCTTTGCCTATAGCGTAGGTGGGTATATCATGAATCGTGATATCACTATGATTCTGCATAATGGTAGTGCCGAAGGGCGTTCATGGTCAAAAGAGATATTGGATCGCTGGACACCGGAGAATCGGTATACGGATGTTCCGGCATTGGGTACTACTTCCAATAACTGGACTTCCTACTCTACACGTTTCTTACAGAACAATTCCTACATGAGGCTGAAGAACCTTACACTCTCTTACACATTGCCGAAACAGCTTGTCAACCGGGCGTCGTTGAGTAATGTACAGGTTTTCGTACAAAGTGATAACTTGTTTACTATTCATCGTAATCAGGGGCTCGATCCGGAACAAGGCATTAGCGGACTGACCTATTATCGTTATCCTGCAATGAGAACTTTCTCGGGAGGAGTGAATGTGACGTTTTAGGATTCTAACTCCCAACTACTAACTACTAATTAATTTATGGTTTATGAAAAAATATATCTATCCTTATATTGCTTTCCTGCTTTTATTGGCGGGATGTAGTGGTGACTTTCTTGATAAAGAACCCACGGACTCTGTTAGTTCCGATGAGGTTAGTGTACCCGGTAATGCCGAACGATTGTTTAATGGTGCCTGGTATAATCTGTTTGAGTATGGCACAACCTATGCCAATATTGGTTATCGTGCTCTTCAGTGCCAGGACGATATGATGGCGGATGATGTCGTTTCCCGCCCTGCTTATGGGTTTAATTCATCTTATCAGTTCAATGATATAGCAATACCGAACAATAGCCGAACCTCTTTTGCCTGGTATCTCATTTATAAAACGATTGATAACTGTAATACCGCCATTGCTATTGATGGTGATTCGGAAGAATTTCTTCAGGCAAAAGGACAGGCACTTGCTTTGCGGGCGTTTTGTTACCTTCATCTGGCGCAACACTATCAGTTCACTTACCTGAAAGATCCCGCGGCTCCCTGTGTACCTATTTATACAGAACCCACTACAAGTGAAACGGTACCTAAAGCGAAATCTACTGTAGCCCAGGTGTATCAACGCGTTTTTGATGATCTTAACCTGGCACAGAGTTATTTGAAGAACTATACCCGCAAAGGGGATGGGCAGAAATTCAAGCCGAATACCAATGTTGTCAATGGACTGCTTGCCCGTGCCTATCTGTTGACCGGACAATGGGAGGAGGCTGCAAAGGCCGCCGCCGCTGCCCGTCAGGGATATTCGCTGATGACAACGACTGCCGAATACGAAGGATTCAACAACGTATCTAATAAAGAATGGATCTGGGGGCATCCGCAGACACTTGCCCAATCCGATGCTTCCTATAACTTTTATTACCTGGACGCAACCTATGTAGGTGCTTACAGTAGTTTCATGGCCGATCCTCATTTCAGGGATACATTCTCCGAAGGAGATATTCGTTTGGGATTATTCCAGTGGATGCGTGAGGGATATCTGGGTTATAAAAAGTTCCATATGCGTGCAGATGATACTGCCGATATCGTGTTGATGCGTGCCTCCGAGATGCTTCTGATAGAGGCTGAGGCTCTTGCCCGTGAAGGCTTCCCGGAGAAAGCGGTAATACCATTAAATGAATTGCGCCATGCCCGCGGATTGGGTGACTATGATTTAACAGGTAAATCACAGGACGATGTTGTCGATGAGATCCTGATGGAGCGTCGTCGTGAACTTTGGGGAGAGGGTTTCAGTATTACTGATATCTTGCGTACACAGCAGTCTGTGAAGCGTGTTGCACTTTCCGTCGAAGAGCAGGCGCAGCAAGTAGATGCCTGGCAGGAAGGAGGAGGATTTGCCAAACGCACTCCGTTAGGGCATTGGTTCCTTACATTCTCCGGAGGAGATGCATTTGTGCCAAACAGTATCAACTATCTGTATGCTATCCCGAAAGCTGAGATCGATGCCAATCCGAATTTGTAGGCTTTCGGGTGCTTCCCGCACGGGGAGGTACGACAAGCGATGATTAATTATTGAAACGCAGATGATCGCAGATTTTCGCAAAGAATATAAAGAGGAAGAACAACTGTCTCTTAATTTGCGTTAATCTGCGATCATCTGCGTTTTAATAAAACGCTGTTATAGTATGAATTAACTACTTAAACAAATAACTCTGTGGTGAAATATATTCATTACTTTTCAGCCAATAACCATGTCCATTTATGCCAGACACTTTCCAAAGGTCCTTGTTTATGTTTAGATAGCCACCATTTACAGAACCGGACTTGCAGTAAGAAAAGGACAATACCGATAATCAGACTGACTGTATAGCCACAGTAAGGAGCCAGGTAAAATCCGAACGGAAAATAAATGATAGCTCCCATGATAGATTGACTGATATAATTGGTAAGACTCATTTTTCCATAAAAACGTAGGTTTGTTACCGCCTTTCTGAATTTTTCTTTTTGATACAGGATCACAAAGGAGGCAACCAGGACAAACGTAAATGCAAACTTTTGCCACATATCAAAAGCAGTACCAACTGTCTGTTTGACTATGTCACTTTCGCTTTGCATAATCAACTCTTTTAGTGAATAGAGGGGGGCAAAACATATGGCAGCAACAATGAGCGTTTTAATCCAAAAACGAAGATGCGAGTCGGTGGTTACGAACAACTCTTTTCTGCCGATGTACAGGCCCATTAAGAAAAGTCCGGCTGTTTGCAGAAAACGTCCTGCTCCGATAGCCCAAAACAGACTGGCTTTTTGTCCCAGAGTGACATTACCTGCAATGAAATCCCAAAAGTTACCTGCTTTGGTATAATCGGCCACTTCCTGATACATTGCACCCACACCCAAATCGGGCAACGTATATGACGGATTGAATAAACTCATCAGATAATGGTACCACTCAATGGGCTGTAACAGGAAAAAGATTGCTGTGATCAGAATAGCTTTATTACTCCATTTCCGCACTAAGAACAATACAATCCCCACAATAGAGAAAAGCAGTAATACATCTCCCGCAGGAAAGAATGCGGCGTTTATGGTAGCAAAACCAACTAATAATACTAACCTCCAAAGAAAGCGATAACCAAAATCTTTTCCCTTCTTCTCTTGATTGTGGCATTGGATATAAAATGTAAATCCGAAAAGTAAAGCAAATATTGCGTAAGACTTTCCGGCAAAGAGTGAGAATACTACATTAAGTGTTCCGTTATCAAGAATGTTCAGCCATTCGGGCGAATCGGTCGGATAGACAGGAAATATAAAATGTTCTAAACTGTGTACCAATAAAATTGCCATTACGGCAAATCCTCTCAAGGCATCTATCACTTCAATACGTGGTGTTTTATTTACTGTTGGTTGCATAAAATAGTTTTTTATCTTCGTTAAATATCTTGTTGCAAACATAGTAATTAATTGTCATTCATCAGGTTCATTTTGATAAATATTTATTTTCGAACAGTTTTTTCTATTCGTTCTCAGTTATCAAAACAGTACTTATTGACTGATAATTGTCGTTGAAGGTTATGGATGGTAAAGAGTAAATATGAATGTAAATTATTGAATGACAGTGTGGTTAAATAATGTGTTCTTTATGCTGTAAAAGTACGTATTTAAGTGTGTGTTAAATACGTACTTTTATATAAGAAGAGTACGTACTCTTATCTATAAAAAGTACGTACTCTTGTTAGACTAAAATTTATGATTAAGAAACGCTGTTAATGTTGTTAATTTATTATTTCCAATGATTTCTTCGATACATAATAGCTATGCTTCATTCGATAAATGTATAGTTACCAAAAAAGTAATTATAAAGATCCTTTCAGAGGAAATATTAAGATGGAGTATGGATTCTTGATCTTATGTAATTGCTTGATTTATAACGAATATAAACCTCTTTTTAGAGGTAGGCAAAAGTGTACATTTCTGTGAGTGTTAATTGTACACTTTTGCCATACTTAACTGTACATTCCTGATGTACTAAATAGTACACTTTTGTAAAGCAAAAAATAGAGTGTTAAAAAACGTGTTAACAATATTAACAAGCCCTGTGTTTGATGAATGCATCATTTTCTTCTTTTCCTTGCCGAGCGGGCTATTTCTTTTTTTATCCATAGATAATATCCTGTCAGGGGTAAGGTAGCACCTAACAGTGAAGCTATAAAACTCAGAATCCGGGTAAACATACCTCCCCAGCTACCTACATGTACAGAGAAAATCCAGCCACGTATCTTGCCAGAATTATCCAGGTCTTTATAAAGTGTAGCCTCAGTTATTTCTCCATTTCTCGGATTAAAACTGTAACGGTCTGATGCACGTTGATTACCGAAACGGTTGAAAGAGACGTTTGCTGTACCGTTTGATACAGTGATTTGTTTATAATCGGGATTTTGAACTTTCAGTTGTTCGTATACTTTTTGCCACAAGGCGTAAGGAGAATATTCTCTGTTTCCTCTTCTTTCTTCACGATCTTCACCACGATTGTGACTTTCGCTTCGATTACGGCCTTCGCTCCGGCTATATCTTTTTTCGTCTCCTCTGTGACGTCCATCTTTGTTGCTTTCTTTGTTTCTTTCTCCCTGTCGTTCTTTATTTGATGTCTGAGAGGTCGTTTCCTGAGAAGAGGTTCCTTGTGTGGCTTCTACGCCAAATGCTTTATAGAATCCAGTGCGATACCAACCGAAAGACCAGGTCAGTCCGGTGAGAGCCAGTACGAGTAAGAAGATAAATGTGTACAGTCCACCTGCTATATGCAAATCATACCAGAATCTTCTCCAGCCTTTATTCACTGAAATTTTAAGGCTGTTTTTCAGAGCTTTGGCATTACGTGGAATCCAGATAATAATTCCGGATATCAGCACAAAGACAAACATCAACGTGCTGACGCCAACAATCATCTTACCCCAAAAGATGCCTCCATCTGGTTTCATGCTATCCAGCAACCATCTGTGTAGCTTGAACATGGTCGTAAAAAACGGAGCACGTTCATATTTTCCTTTTATTTCACCTGTATACTGATCAATATATACAGATGCCCGTCTGGGTTTGGAGAGGTTGACCTGATATGCTTTTGCCGGATCGGATGAAATGCTGATTCCCGTCACTGATATACTATCAGGCAGAGTTGCTGCTACTTTCTGTACCAGTTCTCCAGCGGGTAGGGGAGTCTCTTCTACTTTACTGACATAATAAAAGTCGTGCCGGCACAATTCCATAATTTCATTCTCGAAAACTAAAGCTGCTCCGGAGAAGCAGATGACAGTAATGATTAAGCCGAAAGGAATAGAAAGCCAGAGATGTATTTGGCGAAATATCTTCTTCATATATCTTCTTTAGTAAGGTCATGAAAGGAGCCTGCAGTACATAAGGCTTGCAGGCTCTTCAATCTGTTTATTTTATGCTATTATTTATTTTACCTTCAATCTACCAACACCGCTGACTTGTGTTGCTTCTACTGCTATACCCATTGTTGCGGTAGCATTTGTCGGGTCAATCTTGTAGATAGCAGGATGGCCGGTAGTAGTTGTAACTGTGATATAAGTGAAACCGTTTTCTGTATACGGGGTATTACCGAAACCAGAGATCTGATCAGCTGATGGCAGGCCATCTACATAAGTAAGTTTTCCGGTTGTTCCTTTGTAAATAGCCAGTTGGTTGGCAACAAAATCTTCTTCACTTAAAGGACGGTCGTACATCAACATCAGGAAATAATCTTCTGTGAGGTGCCAGCAACGGAGGAAAGACTTCCCGCCGCTTTGTGCTTCAATGCTATAATAGTAGTTCGGATCAAATTCTTCTGTTCCGGCTTTGATACGTACCACTCCGGCATCCAGTGTAGTCCGTTGACGGGCATCACTCATTGTCTTGGCATAGCTAGGGGAGAATACATAGATATCGCCGTTATCTGCGCTCCAGATGGTCTGGTAGTACTGAGACTTCATACGGCCACAGGCATAACTGATCTGTTCTGTTTTGATAAGCTTCTTAGTTGTAAGCGTCTCGTCATCAAAAATTGCTACCCAGCATTCGTTAGGGTATTGTGTCCACTGTAGTTCTCCCTTTTTATAGCTGCTACTGTTCGAACCACCATCTTCAGTTTTTACCAGATCTTCGTTACCCGGCAATATCCATTGACCCCCGTTGGCTTTTCCACCATATTGGCTCAAACCCATTGGAACTGCAGCACTATAAATTTTATTGTTATGTTCCAGGATACCTGCAAGTGTTACAAATTCGCCATTACCCAAAAAGTTTTCTGACATGTATGCTTTATTTTGGGTATTATTGGTCGTAAATGTTTCGGCTGCTACATCCAGATAAGATAATAAAAACATCTTTGGCAAATATCCATTCTCGTCAGCATATTCCGTAGGTCCGTCGCCGGTGGAAGAAGTCATGATATACTTGTCATAGATACCGTAGGTGGTAAATCTCTTGACGGCATATTCTCCTGAGCGTGCCTGTACCTCATAGTTGGCATTCATGAAATACGACCGGGTTGTGCCGGCATTTCCCTGATTGTATGTCAACCCATACAGATATTGGTCTTTATAAAATACCCATTGGGTTGCACCATCGTTCACAAGGCCATTATTTATAGTAGAAACAGTTCCTCCGTTTAAAGTTTCGGAAGTCAGCAGAACGTTAGTTGTATTTCCGGAGGCAGTGACAGAGGCTGCGATTACATATTCACCTTTGCCTACAGTACCTGCTCCATTACCCTGTTCGTCATCTG
Organism: Bacteroides sp. 41_26; assembly: GCF_949740115.1. Taxonomy (NCBI): domain Bacteria; kingdom Pseudomonadati; phylum Bacteroidota; class Bacteroidia; order Bacteroidales; family Bacteroidaceae; genus Bacteroides; species Bacteroides sp. 41_26. The sequence goes on along the minus strand of NZ_CATJGZ010000070.1, from coordinate 93,265 downwards.
AGCAGGCTGTCAATGTCACCCCGACCATTGCTGTTGCAAATAGTCCATTCAAAAAGAAGTTTTTCTTCATGTTATTTTTAATTTAAAACGATTTGTTATTTATTTTTATCTAAGTAGTACTTCAAATTTAGTTCATACAATGATAGTGTTTTATTGAAACGCAAATGATCGCAGATTTTCGCAGATTAAATGGCTGCGCTATACTTGAGCGATGATATGCTTTGCGTGAATCTGCGACAATCTGCGTTTCAATAATAGTATCATATAATTTTGAACCATTACTTATTGTTTTTTAGTTTCCAAAATGTATGCGAACCTTTCCATAGAATGCACGTCCGGCTTTTTGAAGGCTGAAGTTATCATACAATTTCTCGTTCGTGAAGTTACGGCACTCAAACGATATATTATACCGGCCATTCTGAAGGCTATATGAGAGTGCCAGATTGTGTGAGAATTGATTGGGTACCACATAATCACCTTTATTTGAACCAAGATTGGATGAATAATAAGTGAAACTATGCAAATACTGATTGTCATAAGACATGGTCAGTGTATTGCCTTTCTTCCAGAGATTCCGCCAGTAGAAGGATACATCCGAATCGGCAAACATATAGGGTAGGTTGGGCATACGTTCACCATAGGCAAGATTGGCTGCGTTGCTGGAAATGGAGGTTTTCATGTTGTCACGTACATTCATTTGTGTGAAATTACCTCCTATACTCAACCATTTTCCGAACCCATAACGGGCGGAGATGTTATATCCTTTTGTCAATACTTTGCCATAGTTAATATAAGTAGCGGCATATTTCCCTCCACTCAGATCTGCAATATTACGTTGGATATAATCTTTTGTATTACGATATATCAACCCTCCGTCTACGTATACGGAATGCTTACCGAAAGTTTTATTATAACTCAGATTAAGGTTTAGGTTATCACTGCTCTCCGGTTTGATACCGATGTCTCCCATCTCCAGGTCTTCATCACCGAACATCTCTTCGATGGTGGGCAGACGGTAGGCTTTCTCATAAGATACCTTCACCTGTAAACCGGATAGAATGAAATAGGTACCTGCTGCTCCGTAACCCATGGAATTGATGCTACGGGTGGTACGTACATATTTATCTTGGTTGGTAGTCGTAGCTATCGGACCTGCCACAAACTGGTCGTAGTATTTACCAAATACGGAGAGATTCCATTTTTCAGATGGCATCAGGCGATAAGACAAACCGGAAATATTTTTACGGGTCTCTTTGGCAATGGCATCTTTTTGTTCTTCTTTGGCAAGCAGAGATGTATTAGAGCGATGGAAGGTATTTAACACATGATTGAAAGTCAGCATATGAGCCTTGCCGATACGATAATTAAGGGTTAAAGTACCGTTCCAGTTATTGTTATCCGCTTTTGAATACTGATTGGATTGTTCTCCCGGTGAATTCAGTAACTTCTTATCTCCATACCAGTTGTACTTATACGAAGCGGTATCCACATTCGTTGTCATATTTTTGTTGTAATTGGCCGTTAACACAACATCCAGACCTCTTGTAAACAGGTTACGCTTGTTGTACTCCAACGAGGGCATCAGCGAATGTCCTTTACGATGCTTCTGGCCATATACAATCTCCTGACGTACGCCTGTCTGGATATCTTTGTACATATTGGAGTAGGTAAAACCAAACATCAGCCGATCTGCCCATTTCTTGTCTACTACTCCGAGTTTACCGATAACGGCTTCATTATGATAGGTATCGTTGAAACGCTTCACACGCATCTTCTTATCTCTGTCAATTCTGCCGGTTTCGAAATCTTCTACAGGAGAATCCACATAGTAGTCGTTATCCGAATAGTTCTGGAAAGCATTGATTTCATAAGTAAATCCATTTTTGAAAGTCTGTCCGAAGTTGGCGTATGATTTGTGAGTATTGAACGATCCGTAAGAATAAGATGCATCCAGAAACCAACGCTGGCGTTTTTTGTTGGTGACAATATTAATGACACCACCAATGGCGTCAGTTCCAAAACCTACCGGTACTACCCCTTTATATACTTCGATGCGATCAGCAAAGTTCACGGGGATATTATTCAATCCAAAAGAGCTTCCCACACCCTCCTGAGGTACGCCATCAATAAATACCTTGACGTGTTTACCGCTGAAACCGTCAAGCATGAGTTGCATATCCGAACCTACACCACCCGATTCACGGAGTTTCATTCCCGGTGCTTTGGTTAGTGCGTCACTTAGATTCTTTGTGGTATTCTGAAGTTCTTTCGTATCTACTGCTACAGCATTAAATGCCGATCTTTTTATTCGGCTTACACCCGTAGAGGTCACTACTACTTCATCCAGTTCGGTAGTAGCCGGATTGATCATAATATTTAGTTTGTTTCTCTCATCTTGTGTCAGTTCTACTTTTTTCTCTACTGTTTCAAAACCCACAGCAGACACAACCAATGTATAATGACCGGCCGGAGCCTTTAAGTGATAAATGCCTTTTTCGTTGGTGGTACAGCCAAAGGTGGTACCTTTTAAATAGACGGTGGCAAAGTCAATGGTTTCTTTGGTTTCGGTAGATATAATTTTCCCTGACAACATTGCTCTCTGTTTTTGTGCAGAGACAGAAAACAGGCTGAGAGTTATTAAAAATAGGAGAACCAGTTTAAATCTTTTTGTTTTCAATGTGCTTTTATTATTATTTGTTTTTAAAACTTTGCAAAGGTCTTTATTATTTAGATTCTGCACAATCACTATGATTAGGTAATCTATGCATGGAAAATGTCGTGGATGTAATACGCTGCAATCACCATTAAGAGGTATATTACTTAAAATAGAATAAAACAGGTTGAAGAATAACGAACCAATATATCAACCGATTATACTATTATAGTTTAACGAAAGCTAAACTTAAGTTCTTTATATGTTTGACAACATATTCTTATTCGTTGATGTTGCTTTAATTTGCTGAATTATAGATATATAACTTTTTATATGCGCAACGTGTGTGCGCACACATTGTTGCTTATTCAGATTATTCATCTTACTTTTGCAGAAGAAAAATAGAGTTTAAGCTATTTATCCTATGAATAAAGAATCTTCAAATATTCGTATTATAGACATTGCCGAAATGGCAGGGGTATCCGTTGGTACGGTAGATCGGGTGATCCACAATCGTGGGCGTGTATCCGAAGAGAATGAGAAAAAAGTAAAGGCCATCCTTGAAAAGGCAAACTACCAGCCCAATCTGATGGCACGTTCTCTCGCTTCCAAGAAACAATATCATTTTATTGCTATCACTCCCTCTTTTGAGCCGGGAGAGTATTGGGAAGCCATTTCCGAAGGGATAGATAAAGCCGCTTCCGAGACGGAACTTTATAATATCAATGTAACCAAACTCTTTTTTAATCAGTACGATAATAATACCTTTGATGTGATTGTACGCAATCTCTTTGATGAAGAAGAGATAGATGGAGTACTGATTGCTACCTTATTTACCGATTCTGTGAGTCGCCTTTCCCGTATGCTCGATATCAGAAATATCCCTTATGTCTATGTGGATTCCAATATCGCGGGTGAGCACCAATTGGCCTATTTTGGTACAGAATCTTTTGATGCAGGATTTATTGCAGCCAAGCTACTGACGAGTCAGATTGGCAATCAACCGGACATTCTGATATCCCGGATCATTCATAATGGAAAGAATGATTCCAATCAGGGGAGGAACCGTAAAGAAGGCTTTTTACAATACCTGAACGAGAATGGATTTGGAGGAAAACTGCATGAGGTTGAGCTAAAGATTGCTAATTCTGAATATAATTTTGCAAAACTGGATAAGATATTTTGTGATAACCCCCGGATAGAAGGAGCTGTTATATTCAATTCAACCTGTTATATTTTAGGGAATTATCTCAAAGAAAGAGGGCTGAAAAATATAAAACTGGTGGGATACGACTTGATTGATAAAAACACAGAATTACTCTCCGAGGGAGTGATTACTGCTTTGATAGCCCAACGTCCCGAACAACAAGGATATAACGGCATTAAGTCTTTGTGTAATCATCTTGTGTTGAAACAAGACCCTGAAAAAGTAAATCTGATGCCGATAGATATTCTCATTAAAGAGAATCTGAAATATTATTTGAACAATAAATTATAACTTAATAAAACAGAGAATCATGAACGAATTATTTAGTGTAAAAGACAAAGTTGTTGTAATCACCGGTGGTGCCGGTATTTTAGGTAAAGGTATTGCCGCCTATCTGGCAAAAGAAGGTGCTAAGATTATAATTCTTGATCGTAGTGAAGAAGCTGGAAATGCACTTGTACAGGGCATTAAAGCCGATGGAGGGGATGCAATGTTCCTTTATACTGATGTGATGAATAAGGAAGTACTTGAAGGGAATAAAGCTGAAATTATGAAAGCTTACGGACGTATCGACGTATTGCTGAATGCTGCCGGAGGAAATATGCCGGGAGCTACCATTGCGCCGGATAAGACTTTCTTTGACCTTGAGATCGATGCTTTTAAAAAGGTGGTAGATCTGAACCTCTTCGGAACAGTTTTGCCTACGATGGTATTTGCCAGTATCATGGTTGATCAGAAGAAAGGTAGTATTGTAAACTTCTGTTCAGAATCGGCTCTTCGTCCGTTGACTCGCGTAGTAGGTTACGGAACGGCCAAAGCTGCTATCGCTAATTTTACTAAATATATGGCTGGTGAACTGGCTTTGAAATTTGGTGATGGTTTGCGCGTAAATGCAATTGCGCCGGGATTCTTCCTGACTGAACAGAATCGTACTCTGTTGACCAATCCCGATGGTTCTCTGACTGACCGTGCAAAGACTATCATTGCTCATACTCCGTTTGGTCGTTTTGGTGAACCGGAAGATTTGTACGGAACCATCCAGTATCTTATTAGTGATGCCTCCAAATTCGTAACCGGTACAGTAGCTGTTATTGATGGTGGCTTCGATGCTTTCTCAATTTAAATTAGAAGTTGGGAGTTAGTAGTTGGAAGTTGGAATGAGAGTAATCTCAATTGTAAATCGTAAATTGTCAAATCGTAAATAAATTAGTAGTTGGAAGTTGGAATGAGAGTAATCTCAATCGTAAATCGTAATTTGTCAAATCGTAAATAAAAATAGTATGTATTTATGTGAACAAACCTGGCGCTGGTATGGTCCTAATGACCCTGTGAGTCTGTGGGATATAAAGCAGGCTGGTGCCACCGGAATAGTGAATGCCCTTCATCACATCCCTAACGGAGAAGTGTGGACAGTAGAAGAAATCATGAAGCGCAAGCAGATGATTGAGGAAGTAGGTCTTACCTGGTCGGTAGTTGAAAGTGTACCTGTGCACGAACATATTAAGACCCAGACCGGTGATTACCTGAAATATATTGAGAATTATAAAGAAAGTATCCGTAATCTGGCCCAATGCGGTATTATGGTCGTTACTTACAACTTCATGCCTGTACTTGACTGGACACGTACTGATCTTGCCTATACAATGCCCGATGGTTCTAAAGCTCTTCGTTTTGAAAAGGCAGCTTTTGTAGCTTTTGACCTGTTCATCCTTAAACGCCCCAATGCTGAAAAGGATTATACGGATGAAGAGATAGCCAAGGCAAAAGTACGTTTCGAACAGATGAATGAGGACGATAAGAAACTTCTCGTTCGTAATATGATTGCCGGACTTCCGGGTTCAGAAGAAAGTTTCACCGTTGAGCAATTCCAGGAAGCTCTTGACAGATACAATGATATTGATGCGGAGAAACTTCGTTCCAACCTTATCTTCTTCCTGAAAGAGATAGCTCCGGTTGCCGATGAAGTGGGAGTGAAGCTGGTGATTCATCCGGATGATCCTCCTTATCCTATTTTAGGTTTACCCCGTATCATGAGTACGGAGGAGGATTTTGTTAAACTGATAGAAGCGGTTCCTAACGAATCAAATGGTCTTTGTCTATGTACTGGCTCTTTCGGTGTGCGTGCCGATAATGATCTTGCCGGAATAATGGAGCGTCAGGGTGATCGAGTAAACTTTGTTCATCTGCGTAGTACACAACGTGATGCTGAAGGTAATTTCTATGAAGCCAATCACCTGGAAGGAGACGTAGATATGTATAATGTGATGAAGAACCTGTTGAAGTTGCAGCAACGTCGCCAGTGCTCTATTGCCATGCGTCCTGACCATGGCCATCAGATGATTGATGATCTGAAGAAAAAGACGAATCCTGGATATTCATGCCTGGGACGTCTCCGTGGTCTGGCAGAGTTACGTGGTCTTGAGTTGGGTATTGCAAAGTCTATCTTTTAGTACTTCTTACATAAGTATATATGCCAAATGATGCATTTGAAATATATACTTTAAATAATGAATGAGATGTGTCTTCTTTAACACATCTCATTCTTTTTTTTGTTTGCTAAAGACTGTATTTATGCATTTATCGTCTATATTTGCTCCATCTATAGTTTTGAATTAAATAATAAGTAGCATTTCAAATTTAGTTCATACTATGACAGCGTTTTATTGAAACGCAAATGATCGCAGATTAAATGGCTGCGCTATACTTGAGCGATGATATTTTTTGCGTGAATCTGCGAGTTTCTGCGTTTCAATAATAATATCATATAATTTAGAACGATTACTTAGCCAATTGTGTATTACTATGAAACCACTTTATCAAGAACTTCCGTTTTCTGTGGAGAATTACATTAATTTTTATCGGGAAGATTTACCTTACTTTATTGTTCCGTGGCATTATCATCCCGAAATAGAGATTATGTGTATAGAACAAGGTAGTGGAACTCGTTTTGTGGGTGATCATATTGAGAGTTATGAAGTAGGGGATGTTTGTATTATTGGTCCTCAGCTGCCTCATGAGTGGAGAAACAATAAAGAGTTTTTTGGAGAAGAAACCGGATTGCGATCTGTATGTTTGTGTGTTTACTTCCGTAAAGAGCTATTTGAAGGAGTGATGATCAACTTGCCGGAATTTATGCATATCCGGAGTTTGATAGAACGTTCCCGACGGGGCATAAAGTTCACAGGAACGGCACGTGAGCGTATTGCCGATTTTATCCGTAATACTTTTGATTCAAATGGGGTAGTGAGGGTTACCAACCTGATCACTCTATTGGAAATGATGGCTAATACGGATGAGTATGAGTTGCTTGCTAGTGTTGGTTTTACCCAGTCAGTCAATTCTTCCGATTTTGAACGTTTTAATAAGATATACCAATATCTGGTGAAAAACTTTAATCAGCCGATAAAACTTGAAGATGTAGCCGGTTTAGTAGGACTTACCCCTACTGCTTTCTGCCGTTATTTTAAAGAACGGACAAAGAAAACTTTTGTACAATATCTGAATGATATGCGTATCGGGCATGCCAAGCGGCTCTTGATAGAAGGTAAGATGAAAATCTCTACCGTGAGTATGGAAGTGGGATTTAATAATCTATCCAACTTCATTGAGCAATTCAAAAAGACAGTTAATATGTTGCCCACTGAGTACCAGAAACAGTATGGTGTAAAAAACAAAAAGGCTATTTAACGCGTACTCTGTATTCTGGAATATTATCAATTAAAATCTATATACCTATATTAATGATAAGATAACATAATTATCGGGGAAAATAGGAGACAGGACGCCTGTGTCTATCACCTACCTTTGTTCCCATCGAATTACATGTGGAATCTTAAAATATAGGTGATTATGGAAAATAAAAAAATTATCTTTCCTGAACTGTTCTTTACCGATAAGAATTTAGTTGGACGTGATGTTTGTAAAATTTCCCGGAATTTATCTGATTTAAAAGGCATCTTTGCCGATGTGGAAGCTTTTGAGAAAATGCCTCAGGACAAGCTTGCCTACGAAGTCAGTAGTTTTTTACCCGAAAAGGAAGGGACTCCGGGAGGATTGTATTTCGGTATTACTTATTTGTATCCGGGAAAAGTCGGCAATGAGTATATGATGACGAAAGGACATTATCATGCGAGTATCGACCGGGCAGAATTTTATTGGGGCTTAGAGGGAGAAGGAATGCTTATTCTCATGGACGAACAACGCAATGTATGGGCAGAGCGGGTGTTTCCCGGCAGTTTGCATTATATTCCGGGAGGAGTGGCCCACCGGATGGCAAATGTAGGAAGTTCTCTTTTTTCATTTGCAGCTTGTTGGCCTTCGGATGCGGGACACAATTATGCCGAAATTGCCGAGAAAGGATTTTCCGCAAGGCTGATTGAAGTAAATGGTATTCCTCATTTAATCTGATTTGCGATGTTTTGTATAGCAATAGATTTAGGAGGGACGATTATTAAAATCGGTTTGGTAAAAGGAGATGAGATACTTGAATTCAGTTCATTTCCTGCCATAACTGGTAGTCTGGATAGTAATCTCCCTGCTATGGGAGGAGTAATAAACAGACTGCTGAACAAATGGAAAGTGCCGAAAGAAGAGCTCTCAGGTATTGGTCTCGCATTTCCGGGTATGGTAAATCCGAAGGAAAAGAGAGTAACTTCTACCAATGATAAATACGATGATGCTTGTGACATAGATCTGCCTTCCTGGGTTGACAGGAATTGGGGAACCTCATTTATTATCGATAATGATGCTCGTCTGGCACTTGCCGGAGAATGGTACATGGGGGCCGGGAAAAATAGCCGGAATATGGTAATGATGACTATCGGGACAGGTATTGGTACCGGAGTTGTTTTAGATGGACGGATTATTAAAGGGACTCACTATCAGGCTGGTTCATTGGGAGGACACATCGTTGTGGATTATCGGGGACGACGTTGTACCTGTGGTAATATTGGTTGTGTAGAAGCAATGGCTTCTTCTTTCTTTCTGCCGGAAATAATTCGTACCCATCCCAAAATCAGCAGTGAATATAAAGCAAAAGCTTCTTCTTATGATTTTAAGACCTTGTTTGACCTGATGAGACGGGGAGAGCCGGAAGCTACTCTGTTGTGTAAAGATTGTATGGATGTATGGGCGGCAGCCATCATCAATTATATTCATGCTTATGATCCTGAAATCGTTGTGATTGGTGGTGGCATTATGCGTAGTGCGGATATCATACTACCTTATCTCAAAGAACGGATTAATCGTCTGGTGTGGGCTCCGGAAAATAAAGTGGAAATAACAACTTCTTTATTAGGAGATAATGCAGCCCTTTTGGGAATTTCATGTACGTTGTCAACAATAAAAAAAGAAAAATGCTATGAACAGATATTTTAATGATAAATCTAATTATGATAAATATCCGGTGGTAAATGTACCGGGTATGGAAGAAGAATGCCGGGTGGGTTGGGAAGCTATTTCCGATTGTTTGAATAAAGACTTGTCGCAAATAGATAAAAAAGTAAAGATCGTAGTTCTGGAATGTTATCAGGGAGTGTTGGATGATGAGGTAGTAACGGCTTTACAGTCCTTTTTTTCTTCTTCTCACTGGTTCTTTTCGCAGGATGCTATGTTGTCACCGGAAAGGATAAATGCTCTTTTAAAACAGGATATTACAGACGATGAAATATTCGGTTATATGACTCGTCAGACAATGGATTGTTATTTTGACGAAGAGAAGTTGAAAGATGTCCGTTCGGAGATTGCTGCCGTTACCGAAGGTATTGTTTTTGTCTATGGAGTTGGAGCTGCTTATGTACAGCCGACATCCGACTTATTGGTTTATGCCGATATGGCCCGTTGGGAAATACAGATGCGTTTCCGTCGTAATGAAGTATCCAACGTTGGTGTTGAAAACAAAGAAGAACGTGCTTCTTTACAGTATAAACGTGCTTTTTTTGTTGATTGGCGTATCTGCGACCGGTTTAAGAAGAAATTGATGAAGAGATGGGATTACGTGCTCGATACGAATATAGCTGGTACTCCTAAGATGGCGACAGCAAAGGCAGTATGGAACGGATTGGAAAAAGCATCCCGTACGCCGTTTCGGGTAGTTCCTTTTTTTGATCCGGGACCTTGGGGTGGACAATGGATGAAAGAGGTGTGTGACCTGGACCGCGATGTTCCTAATTTTGCCTGGTGCTTTGATTGTGTTCCTGAAGAAAACAGCCTTTATTTCAGTTTTGGAGATGTTCGTTTTGAAATACCGTCTATTGATCTTGTTTTTGCTTATCCGGCACGTTTGCTGGGCAATCCGGTATATGGACGTTTTGGCGATGAATTCCCTATCCGCTTTGACTTTCTTGATACGATGGGAGGGGGAAATCTGAGTTTACAGGTACATCCTCTGACACAATATATACAAGAGAAATTTGGTATGCACTACACACAAGATGAGAGTTACTATATGCTGGATACCGCAGAAAATGCTACTGTCTATCTGGGTGTGAAAGAAGGCATTGATCCGCAAGAGATGATTAATGCTCTTAATGAGGCACAGGAGAGCGGACATTTTGATGCGGAGAAATATGTGGGTAATTACCCTGTTAAGAAGCACGATCATTTGTTGATACCGGCAGGTACGATACATTGTTCCGGAACAAACGGGATGGTACTTGAAATTAGTGCAACCCCTTATATTTTTACTTTCAAACTCTGGGATTGGGGACGTTTAGGATTGGATGGTCGTCCACGTCCTATCAATATAAAGCATGGTCAGGAAGTTATTCAGTGGAACCGTACAGAATCCTGGGTTAAAAAAGAAATATTCAATCGGATAGAACGAATCGCTGAAGGGGAAGGCTGGAAAGAAGAGCGAACCGGGTTGCATGAGAATGAGTTTATTGAAACCCGCCGGCATTGGTTTACGGTTCCTGTTTTGCATCGGACAGATGGTAGTGTGAATGTGCTTAATCTGGTGGAAGGAAGAGAAGCTATTGTAGAAAGTCCGACAGGAAAATTTGAGCCTTTTGTGGTTCATTATGCTGAGACTTTTATAGTTCCCGAATCTGTGAAGGAGTATACGATCCGTCCTTACGGAGAATCTGAAGGAAAGCAATGTGCTACTATTAAAGCTTTTGTCAAACATAATCCTTAATCTGCTTTTTGATATGATTTTTAATCCGGGTTTTAATATAGAACCTACAACGAACCCCATGGGGTTCGTTTATGGGGCCGATGTTTTTGGTCCTCAGGTAGAGAATCGTTTGTTGAAAGACATTCGCAAAAGTTTATCCGATCCTGATTGTGAGGGTCCGGAAGTAGTGTATGCCATTGCTATGGATGTTGGTAAAAAGATCCATGCAGAGTTATTGAAAGAGAGACATCTTCTTTATGGAGTAGTGACCTATGCAGCCGGAAAATTAGGCAAAGAACCGATACGTAGCCAGGGGCACATTCATTGGGTTTCAAAGTTCAGTCATTGGTCTACTCCGGAAGTTTATGAGATATGGTCGGGTGAAGCTATTATTTATATGCAGGAGTTTGCAGAAGACAATCCCGGACGTTGCTTTGCCGTTTATGCCCATCCCGGTGATGTTGTGATTGTACCTCCATACTGGGCACATGCCACTATTAGTGCCAATCCGGATAAACCATTGACGTTCGGTGCCTGGTGTGATCGTGATTATGGTTTTGAATATGATGGAGTCCGTAAGCATAAAGGCATCGCCTGGTTTCCCGTTTTCAACGATAAAAATGAGATAGAGTGGCAGGCAAATCCATTGTATGATAAGTCGGAGCTGATATGTAAATCTCCTGCCGGTTATTCAGAGCTGGGTATTGTAAAAGGTGAAGCAATCTATACAACTTTTGAAAAGAACCCGGATACATTTTTATATGTTCCCCGTCCGGAACTGAAAAAAGAAGTATGGGAGAATTATGAACCTTAATAAAGCAGAGAAACATTAATAAATAACCCAATTTAACTACCATGAAAACAGAGTATAATAGTAAGCTTATTTATGTCATAGCAGTAGTTGCTGCTACAGGTGGACTATTGTTTGGATTTGATACCGGAGTGATATCAGGAGCCATTCCTTTTTTCCAGAAAGATTTTGGAATCGATAATAGTATGATTGAAATAATTACGGCTTCCGGATTGTGTGGTGCTATTTTAGGAGCACTCTTTTGTGGAAAGATTACAGATACGCTCGGACGTAAAAAAGTAATATTGGTATCCGCTGTCATTTTTGCCATTGGTGCTTTATGGTCCGGATTTGCTCCCGATGTTTATCATCTGATTGCTTCACGTTTATTTCTGGGTATAGCTATCGGAGTTTCTTCTTTTGCCGTACCTCTTTATATTGCAGAAATTTCTCCTGCAAAAAAACGGGGAGCTTTGGTTTCGATGTTTCAATTGATGGTTACGATAGGAGTATTGGTTTCTTATCTTTCCGATTTATTTTTTGCCGATGAAAGTCAGATAGATTGTTGGCGGCCGATGTTTTACGTCGGGGTTATCCCGGCTATTGTTTTGTTTGTAGGTATGCTATATATGCCCGAAACTCCGCGATGGCTGATGAGTCGTGGAAGAGAATCGGAAGGATTGGCCGTTCTGTCACGTATCGAGAGTCCGGAATCGAGAGACGAGGCATTTGAAGCAATTAAGAGAGAAGTAGTCAAAAGTCGCGAGGAGAAAGCCGGGTATCGTGAATTGTTTAAACCCTGGTTACGCAACGCTGTGATCATTTGTATTGGCATTATGTTTTTTCAACAGTTTGTGGGAATTAATACAGTCATCTATTATAGCCCTAAAATATTTCTTATGGCTGGGTTTGACGGTACGGTTTCTGCTATCTGGGCTTCTGTGGGAGTGGGAGCCGTCAATCTGCTTTTTACCATCGTTTCTGTATATTTTGTAGATCGGTTGGGAAGGCGCAAACTTTTTTTCACTGGTCTGACAGGAATCACGGTTTCTCTGATTTTATTAGGTATTTGTTTCGCTTTCTCCGCTTCGTTAGGCGATGCGGGTAAATGGTTGTCCGTCACATTGGTCTTTTTCTATGTGGCTTTTTTCGCTATCAGCATTGGTCCGTTGGGGTGGCTTATCATTTCCGAAGTATTTCCTCAGAAACTCAGAGGGCTGGGTTCCTCCATCGGTTCTTTGTCCGTATGGTTTTTTAATAGTATTGTATCTTTTACTTTTTTCAAAATTGTGCATGCTTTCACTATCAGTGGCACCGAGATATATGTGGAAGGTGAGAATCTGGGAAATCCGGCCGGTGCATTCTGGTTTTATGCAGTAGTGGCTTTAGCAGCTTTGATATGGGGATACTTCTATGTTCCGGAAACCAAAGGAATCTCTTTGGAAAAGATCGAGGAGTATTGGCGCAAAGGTGGCAAACCACGCTTTCTGAAATAGAAAAACCGAACGAAATATTGGAATAATACCAATAAACAGACCTTGAAATGATTATTATGGTAAGATATCATAATTATCAGCTAAAATGGCGGAAAGAAGGTATGTTGCTTATCCGTACTTTTACATTCGTCATTCGATGCTAACCAAAACTCTTTTATTGATCGGGATATAAATAGACTATAATAAATGAAAACACAATGAATATGAAAACAGAGTATCTATGTAAGAGTCGTATGAAGCATATTTTGCTTATAGGGACTGCAATGTTTCTTATTTCTCCCATTACCCTTTATGCCGGTGTTACAGTAGACCTGAATACAAATACTGAAACCGGAATTATGAATGTGGCACAGCAACAACAGACTGTAAAAGGTATTGTAAAAGGGCCGGACGGATTGCCCGTTATTGCTGCCAATATCTCCCAGAAGGGAACTAATAATGCTACCATTACCGATTTGTATGGTAACTTTACACTGAATATTACAGGACAACACCCTGTTCTGGTTATTTCGTATATAGGATATGTCACTACGGAAGTAAATGTGTCAGGAAGGGCTTTTATTGAAGTAGTGTTACAGGAAGATGTCGAAGCATTGGATGAGGTAGTGGTAGTAGGATACGGAACCATGCGTAAGAAAGACGTTACGGGAGCCGTATCTTCAGTCCGGACAGAGGATATTACTAAGAATGCTACTTCTAATGTGATGCAAGCCATTGCAGGAAAGATGTCGGGGGTACAGGTTGTACAAAATTCCGGAACTCCGGGAGGTGATGTCTCTATTCTTATACGTGGAGTTGGTACCATAAATGATGCATCTCCTTTGTATGTTATCGATGGGGTGCCTGTCAGCGGCGGTATGTGGTATCTGAATCCTAATGATGTAGAATCTATCGATGTTTTGAAAGATGCTTCGGCTACGGCTATTTACGGTTCCCGGGGAGCCAACGGCGTAGTGATGGTTACTACTAAACAAGCACAGGAAGGGCATACGGAAATTAATTTTGATTATAGTTACGGCATACAACATACGGCAAAAACATATGACATGCTGAATGCATCACAATATGCCGCTTTACATAACGAAATGCGTACTAATGCCGGACCTGAATATTCTTTAAATCCGGCTTTCTCCGATCCGGAATCGTTAGGAACGGGTACCGACTGGATGGATGCCATTTTCCGTACTGCACCCATGCAAAAGGTGAATCTTTCCATGTTAGGTGGAAATCAGAAGATAAGCCATGCTACCTCATTGGGCTATTATACGCAGGATGGTATTATGAAGAATTCGTCTTATAATCGTTTGAGTCTGCAATCGAATATATCCTCTAAAATTGTATCAAATGTAACGGTAAGAGCAAACGTAAACCTGAGTGCGGAGAATCGTCGTACTCAACCGGTCAGCACAGTTATTCAAAATGCAATGCGTATTTTACCTTCTATTCCGATTCAGGATGAAAATGGTGAATATGCCGGTCCTACCGGTAATGCAGAATGGAATGGAAATGCACTAAATCCGGTGGCTATTATCAATGAGCAAAATTATCGGATGAAAGGATTCCGTATGTTATCCAATATTTCTCTTGAGTGGGAAATTATAAAAGGACTGAAGTTCAAAACCACAGGTGGAGCTGAGTTAGGGTATGATTATAATAATTCGTATATTCCTAAGTACAAATGGGGAATGAATGAATCGAAGAATACCATGCAAACTGTTTCTTCTGCTTATGAACAGTTGTATTTGTGGGATAATACTTTGAATTATGATAAGTCTTTCGGGAAACACCGGATAAATGCCATGGTAGGTACTTCTTATCAGGAATATAAAAAAGAGAGTGTATCTGCTTCTGGTTCCGGGCGTGCCAGCGAACTGACTACGGAACTGGATAATGCAACTAAAGCGACCGATGTAGGAGGTAATTCATTGCGCTGGGCGTTGATGTCGTACATGGCACGTTTACATTATTCGTATGATGACCGTTATTTAGTGACAGCAACTTTCCGGGCAGACGGTTCGTCGAAATTCGGTAAAGACAATCGCTTTGGTTACTTTCCCTCCTTTGCTGCCGCATGGAATATAGGCAACGAATCTTTTATGCAATCTGTGAAGCCCATCTCTCAACTGAAACTCAGAGCCGGTTACGGACAGACAGGTAATCAGAATATCGGTGCTTATGCTTTTGCCGATAAGCTGAGCGTGAACGGAGTTTACAATTTTGGTTCTCAACGTGGTTTCGAATCAAATCTGGTAAATTTGATATATCCTTATCTTTTATCCAACCCGTCAGTAAAATGGGAAGCTGTAGAACAGTATAATGTGGGTGTTGACATTGGTTTCTTAAAGAACCGTATTGTTGCAAATCTTGATTTTTACGTGAAAAACACACGTGATATGTTAACCAAAAAACCGGTTCCTCAAACAAGTGGTACTTCCTTGGAACAGGCAGATTGGCCACCGGTAAATATAGGTAAGGTACTGAATCGGGGTTTTGAATTTACCATCAATACAAAGAACTTTGTAGGAGAGTTTAAGTGGGAGACCAATCTTAATATGAGCTTCAACCATAATGAAGTTGTCTCTATTGGCGGTCCTGAAATTTTGAACGGTGTAAGCCTTATTCGGGAAGGACAACCTATAAACTCTTTCTATGGCTACAAACTGGGAGGAGTATACCAGACACTTGATGAAGTGTTCACCGGGCCTGTAATGGAAAATCGTGCAGCGGACAAAGCGTCTCACAACCCTTATAAAAACACCTCTCCCGGTGATATGTGGTTTGTTGATGTGGATGGAAACGGTGAAATTAATGATCTGGACCGTACGGTTATCGGTAATCCGTCTCCGGATTGTATTTTTGGTTTCAATAACACGTTCAGTTATAAAAACTTTGATTTGAGTATTTTCTTTCAGGGTGCTTTGGGCAATCAGGTTTGGAATGGTGTGAGAGCCAGCCATGAGAGTATGAACAGTACCTATAACCAACTGGCATCTACTTTAGAGAGATGGACGGGTGAGGGAACCAGCAGTTCTATGCCACGTGCCATATATGCCGACCCGAATAATAACTCACGAGCTTCTACCCGTTGGCTGGAAAATGGTTCTTATGCAAAGCTCAAAAATCTGACATTCGGTTATACGCTTCCGGAAAACTGGACAAACAGGGCAAAAGTAAAAGCGTTACGCCTTTATGTTAGCTTCGATAATCTCTGTACTATAACCAACTATTCAGGATTGGATCCGGAAGTCGGATTAAGTGGACTGGACTATGGAGTTTATCCTTCCGCCCGTACCTATATGTTTGGTGTATCCGTTAAATTCTAATATGATAAAGCCATGAAAAAGTATATTTATATATTCGCCTTTTTAGGACTGTCACTCTGTAGTCAGAGTTGTATGGATAAGCTGGAAATATTACCCAGTGACCAGATTATTACCGATAATTTCTTCGAGAAAGGTACGGCAGAAGAAATAGAAAGTGGAGTCAACTCCATGTACCAGCGTCTGCAAAGTTCGTATATGTACAATCTCCGTATGTGGACACTGGATATTGTGGCCGGAGAGGGTAGTGTAGGCAATGAAGCGGGAGGCAATGGGTTGGAAACTACCCAACTTGCCAATTTTATAACTACCAGTGATAACTCTGGTGCAAAAGAATTATGGCGGGGCCCTTGGGCAGGCATCAGTCGTACGAACTGGATTTTGAATAACATAGATGATGCTGTCCATGTAAGTCCGGATAAGATTACTCAATATAAGGGAGAAGCACATTTCCTTCGTGCTCTGTATTATTTCAATCTGGTACGTTTGTTTGGAGATGTTCCGCTGATTAAGACTCAGCAGACAGCAGGAGACGACTTACAGGTTCATCGTACACCCAAAGAAAAGGTTTATGAACTGATTATACAGGATTTGAAAGATGCTTCTACCATGCTGCCTGTGCAATATGAACAATCTTCCGACATTGGTCGTGCTACCAAAGGTGCTTCTTTAGGATTATTGGCAAAGGTTTATCTTACGCTGAAAAGATATGATGATACCATTCAGGCCATCGAAGAATTGAATGCTTTGAATGTGTATTCATTAAACAGAAGGTACGATTGGAACTTTGATTATTTGCGTGAGAATGGCCCCGAAAGCTTGTTTGAGGTACAGTACGAAAAAGATATAACTACCTATTCCGAATTTGACATACTTGGACAGGGAGCTTGGCACAATGACTATATGGCTCCTTTGGCTCCGGTAGCCATTGGTGGCAGATGGGGAAACTTTGGCTGGTTTGCCGTTTACCCGGAATTTGTGAATTCATATGAAGCCGGAGATTTGCGTAAGGTAGTATCTGTCTGGTGTCAGGGCGACCAGTATAAAGGATGGGCCTATAACCCTTCGGTTTCTCAAACCGGACATAATGTGAAGAAATTCTTGTGTGAAGATATTGGGCAGGACCGTGCAATGGATAGTCCTTTGAACTTTCCCGTATTGCGTTATGCCGATGTGTTGCTGATGTATGCCGAAGCTTTGAATGAAACCGGGCATACCGAAGAGGCATGTGCTCCTGCTGCTTCTTATGAAGAAGGAGGGCCGTTGAATCGTGTTCGTGTCAGGGCGGGATTACCTAATGTTACTACCGAAGACCAGGCAGAGTTGCGTGAAATCATTCGTCACGAGCGTCGTATGGAATTGGCTTTTGAAGGCGGTCACCGTTGGTTCGATTTGATTCGTTATGATGAAAACGGAGAGTATGCAAAGAATTTCTTTCATAGTATAGGCAAAACCAATTTCACTACTCCCAAACATCTGTTATTGCCTGTTCCAATGGATGATATTGATGCTAACCCCAATTTGAGACCGAATAATCCCGGATATTAATTTAAATCAGAAAAAGTATGAAAAAGAAATTTCTATTGTTAGTTGCCTTTGGGGCTCTGGCTTCCTGGATGAATGCACACGACGATTTGATTTACAGGACACAATCGGGATGGAGTTATGATATCGGCAATCAGTCTCATATTACTCAAACGGTGGATGCTGCTTTTATAGGGGGAGCTTGTGTGGGCGATTATAATGGCGATGGGTTGGTGGATATTTGTGAGGTAGAGATTAGCGGTGAAAATATAAAATGGGTATGGAAAATAAATGATGGTAAAAAAGATTGGATAACAAGCCCTTCGGTAAGTTTTGGTATCAGTGCTACCGATAAGTACGTGACTGGTGACTTTAATGGTGATGGAAAGACTGATATTGCCGTTATGCGTTCCGGAGCCGGAGGACTGGCCACCTGGTATATCGACTTTTCCCCTTGTGAGGGGAATGTCGATGCCAGAGGTCAATTCGGATTACCCGGAGATATCCCTTTATCGGGTGATTTTAACGGTGATGGGGTAGATGATCTTGCTGTTTATCGTCCTTCTACGGGAACCTGGTATGTTGCGTTCTCTTCTTTGACCGGTTATCCTGAATTCGATATGCCTTTGGCTATTAACGGAGTAGTGTTCGGTACGACAGAAGATATTCCTTTTACCGGTGATTTTAATGGCGACGGCTATACCGATATGGCTCTTTATCGTCCTTCTACCGGACAGGTTCTTATTAATTATTGGTCGGCAGACAAGCCTCGTTATGAACATTATGCCGATTCAAAAGGGTATGGTACTGTCGATGGTACTGTAATGGTACCGCTAACGGGTGTTCTTGCTGTCATGTCTGCTGATATGGATAATTCGCGTCCTGCGGCTTTGCCTTTGGCTACCTTTGAAGAAACGGGCCGGGAGGTGAATCTCCGTCACGGGTGGACCTGTATTTTTGATAATTCCTTGAATGTGGATAAATGGGCTCATAATCTGGAAGCTGTAGGAATTAATACATTGGAGTATCATCCCTGGATGAGAGCTCACGAAGAGATTGCTCCTCAAACGGAAACGTGGAACACCTATGTAGGAGACGATCGCCTTTGGACAAGCAAAGAGACAATGAAAAAGAAAATAGAGAAATTCCGCAGTATCGGAGGACGTTCTGTTTGCTATACCGGTATATATGCCGCCACTCCGGCTTTCGCTCATAATTATCCCGATTGGGCTATGCGGAATGTAGCTGACCGCAGTTTCATTACTTATGGCAACTCTTATCTTTACTTGATGTCTACCAACGAATCAGTCGATGCCTCCTATACAATAGGAGGGGAGACTTTTAAAAATTTCAATGATTATTTTGTATCTCAGGCTGTAAAGGCGCAGAAGGAGTATAACTGGGACGGATATCGTTGGGATTGGTATGGACTACCTGAGAACTATGTTTGTGACGGAACTTCTGCAGCTTGCAACTTTTCATCCGAAATGGCTCCATTGGTTAATCGTTTGGATTTGGCAGTGAAAGAGGTACGTGCAGATGTCACTACTACGGCTTTGCAACTGCCTTCTACAAGTGGAAATATTCCCCATTATACTACGGGAGCCGTAGCCAACCATCAGTTTATGGAGCTTTGGCCTTTTGGTACGGGAACCAAATATACAGACCTCTACCGTGATATTTATGAAGCAAAATCACGCTATCCGGATAAGCCTGTATTTGCCAATTTTTATCCGCCTGCTGAGATGAATTTAACGACTGGCTGGCCCAAACAGAATATCGATTATCAATTTGCTACCTGCCTTTCTGCCGGTGGTTATCCGGCTGCACAGGTCGTAGACGGAGTGGCAAGCTTTACAGATCCCGTACCTTTCCATGCTGTAAATTATCCGGTGGAAGTACTCGAACGGATAGCCAGCTGGAATAAGTTTACAGAAGCTTACGGAGCCTATCTGTATTATTCCAATCATGCCTATGTGATTGCCGATTATAATTATTCGGATTTATCATTGAGTAATGCCACCGGTATCTATGCCAAGTTAAAGAGACGCTGGGACAAACGAACTCGCCGGATGGATGCTTTGATTGTCGATTTGGTAAATTATGGTTCTACAGTAGATTTACGCTGGGATGCAGTTAATGCAGTCCCTCAGACAAAAACAGTAGAGGTATCTTTTACACTGCCGGACAATGTGACTCCGACAGACCTTTACTGCATTACTTTGGAAGAAAGCCGGAAAGTGGATTATACCCTGGAAGGTACTAAAATACGGGTGTCACTTCCTTCATTGGATACATTTGCCACCTTGGTACTGAATCTGAATAATACGGTTGGAATACCGCAGGAACCCGGAAAAGAGGCTGCTACATTTGATCTGTTTCCTTTCCAATACGATGCCAAAGGAGAAACCCTACGCTCCGGAAAAGTCAGTGCTATTACAGTTCTTGATGATCAGGAACCTCTCATCGTATCCAATGATTATAACGGTAATGTATCTCATGCCGATGGGATAACGGATGCATTTACAGGTGAGAGAGCATTGCAGGTAACTCCGGGAATGATTCGTTTCACCACCACTTCGGATGGTGCCATACGTGTACCTATTGATCAATTCAACCGCTTTAAAATAGCGATTCGTTCTCACAACACCACGGCTTGTTGGTTTGGTTTCCGTCTGATAAAACCGTCTGCCAGTTCTCCTGTATGGGAAACGAAAGACATATTCTATCGGGTAGGATATTCTCAACCGGGATTGGCTTACCTTACATTGACACCCGTAAAGCCCAAAGATGGTGAATGGGTGGAATATGAAAGGAATATCCAGCAAGACCTCATCGGATTGTGGGGAGAAGACTGGGCGGACGCTATCGTAATATCTGTTTTCATGGGACCGGTAGACAGGAATAGTGCCGACTATGATAATTTGATTTTCATGTCTGACGGGTATACAGGAATTGATTCTCTTAAAAAAAAAGATGAAATAAAAATCTGTTTTACTGACGAAGGTTCTCTGATGATTGTATCTGGTGGAATGCAACAGGAACATCTTTACGAAATCCGGTTAATGGATATGGGAGGCCGTATCTGTTACGAAGACAGACTCCGGTTTAATAACGGAATACTCTCTTGCAGCATTCCTCCATTGCCGAAGGGTGCTTATCTGCTGACTATTAATGATACTGAAGAGAAGAGTCTTAACTCTTTATATTCTTCAGTTGTATTTCGGTAAAGTTTTAAATAAATGTCGATGAATTACTATTGTATAATTTAAATTTAATGGTTATGAAAAAGTTAATACTTGCAACTCTGGCCTGTTTGATGGCTGTTTTTATGTATGCTCAAAAATCCGATGGTATCGTGTATTGGTCTTACGGGGCAGGTTATCAGTTCGATTTCGATTTGGATGGAAAGATTGACCTTACGGTTCCTACGCAGACTAAAGATTTGCAGATATCCGAAGTCTTTGTATATGATGCCAACGGTGACGGTTATTTTGATTTATGCGAGGTAGACCGTTCCTGTTCGGTAGACCAGCTTATTCATTGGAGATTCTATTATAACGATGGAAATAATAATTTTATTGATCCGCAGGATGTTGTGTATGGAATGGCAGTAGGCGATAAAGCACTCTCGGCAGATTTCAACGGTGACGGTGTGGGTGATGTTGCTATTCGCCGTGACAATGAGTACGGACTTTGGTGGCTTATGCATTTTATAGCAATGGCTCCGGATGTAAATCTTGCTTTTGGCATTACGGAAAGCGATTATTTGTTGGCTGGAGATATGAATAATGATGGACAGGCAGATGTTGTTTTATATGATAAAGGAAATTGGCTATGCTCTTTTACTCCTTCTGCTACAGAATATAAAACTCCGGATTTTGCAAATCAGGATATTGCGAATATGCAGTTTGGAACTAAAAATGACATTCCTTTACTGTTGGATTTTAATGGTGACGGATATGATGATATGGCAATCTGTTCGGTGAACGACGAAGAAGTAAATGTTAACCTTCGTAATCCGGCTACTAAACCAGAGAATAACGGATATAGTAAAAGTGGTCGTGGTTCTTTTGATGAAACCTTTTTTATGCCTGCCGGGATTAAGCCGACCTGTGTACGTGGTGTAAAACTTGGTAAGGGAAGTGGGACAGGCGTAAGCACGGAAAAGCAGGAAGAGGCTGTATCTGTTTATCCTGTAATCGTTGAAAAAGATGCTTCGTTTGCCGTAAAGACGAATTCTGATAATAATCGGATCTCTGTTTATAACGTGACCGGACAACTGGTTAGAACGATTGTTGCAGGTCCTACCACAGACATACCAGTGGATGGTTGGAGCAGCGGACATTATTTCGTTCGTGTAGAATGCGGAAATAATGTGGTTACTAAAAAATTGATTATAAAATAATTCCTTTAAGTACTGTATCCTCATTAAATGAACATTTTATTAAAACGCAAATGATCGCAGATTTTCGCAAATTAGAAGGTTTGCTGTACTTGAGGGACGATATTTTTTGCGTGAATTTGCGATAATCTGCGTTTCAATGATAGGTTGTCATAGTATGAATTAAATTTGAAGTACTACTTATATGAAATTACATTTATGTTTTAGTCTGATTGTATTATTGTCTTTGGTTTCCTGCCGTAATGATAGAGTTTATTCCGAGTGGAGCTTACAGAATCGTGATACCGGAGAGTACTTAGGCGAGAAAGAGGGAACTTTTTGTTTCGCTGCCGAGCCCTCAGGAGATGATTTCCTTTGGATTATTGAAAGTACTCCCGGAGAAGAGTTTCTGATCAAGAATAAGAAAAGCGGGAAATACCTGCAGTTTGACGGAGAAGAGGTTGTGTGCGTAACTTCTGATGGTAAGGGACAAGAAAATCTGAAATGGAAATATGGTGGATTTGATTTCTTGACTCAGAAGAATTGCGGTTGGTATACACTTGAGAACAAGGCTACTTCACGGGATTTACATCTGATGCGTCGGGGAGATGGAATCGCAATGGGAGCTTCCGATCGTGTAAAAGACTTTAAGTCACATTGGAATATTGTACGTGAAAAAGGTACAGACCTTTCTTTTATGATAACTCCGGAGGAAGTGATTGATGCTTCTTTCCTTGGGACAAGAGAAGCTGTTGCTATTTCTGATACGGAAATAGAGTCGAATTATCATGGAGAAAATCGTTGGAAGTTACAAAAAGATATTTCTACATTTCCTCGGTTTACAGCTGAAAACAACCGTATGTTGGTAGCCCTTTATAATATGGCCCTGGAAGAGATGCAGCTTGATATCCGCACGGACAGTACGTTTATGGCAGGCGCTTTATGGCCCGATACATGGACACGTGATGCTGTGTACAGTATCTATTTCTCTTATGCCTGGATACTGCCGGAGGTCTCGCGTAAGACATTAGAAAAACAGACTTTACAAAATCCGAAAGAAGCACTTCAGGATACAGGTAGTGGCGGATCCTGGCCTATTTCTACCGATCGTGTCGTGTGGGCAATGGCCGCCTGGGAATATTATTTGTACACAGGTGATAAGAGCTGGTTGGAATCTGTATACGATGGTCTGAAATACACGGCGTTGAAAGACATCCATGTGGCATTTGATGCCAATGTTGGCTTGTTTAAAGGAGAAACCTGTTCGATGGACTGGCGTACACATACCTATCCCAACTGGTTTATAAATTCTGTGATTGCTGATTCTTTTTCCAGTGGAACTAATGCATTACATAAATTCTTTTATCAATTTCTTGGAACTGCAGGGCGTATTATTCAGAAACCGGCAGAAGAGATTGCTATGTGGGAGAAATATTCCGGTCTTTTGAAGGAGAATATAAATAAGCACTTTTGGGATGAAAAACAAGGATGCTATACTTGCTATCTTTATCCGGAATACCTGGGTTACAGGCCGACTCAAAGAGTAGGGGTGATGTCCAATGGTCTGGCAGCTGTATTGGATATAGCGACTACCGGACAGAGTATACAAATGGTAGAGAACTTTCCGCTTTATCCTTATGGAGCTGCCGTACTATATCCGAGCATTCCGGATGACTTTTCTTATCACAACAAGAGTGTATGGCCGGTCTGGGAAACCCCTTATATGTATGCCGCCCGTGATGTGAAAAATACGAAAGTAGTGGAACATATGATAAAATCATTGGTCCGTGCCGGTGCATTATTTTTGACTCACAAAGAGAATATGACCTATGATACGGGTTATGATTGCGGTACGGCATTGAATTCTTCCCGTCAGTTGTGGTCGGTGGCATCTTATATCAGTATGGTTTACCGTGTATTGTTTGGCATGACCATGGAAGAAGAAGGGATTACTTTTACTCCGGTAGTACCCGATCTTGTGGCCGGTAAAATTTCATTGGAGAACTTCCGTTATCGGGATGCAGTACTGAATATCAATATTACCGGAAAAGGGAATACAGTCAAAAAAATTACAGTGAACGGACAAGACCAAAAATTACCTTATCTGTTGCCTGCTACGGCACAAGGAGACTATACAATTGATATTGTGATGACAGCAACACACGCGAGTGATAAAATGAATCTGGTTCAGCCGGGACCTCGTGAGGATTGGTCACCGATGGAACCTGTACTGGAACAGAAAGGACAGATTATTAACTGTCCGGTAGAATCCGGCTTGCGTTATTTCTTGTGTGGCACAAAGATAGAAGATAAAGAAATAACGTTCCCATATGATCTTAGCCGGGAATCTGCCGGCTTTTATTCTGTGTATTCGGTGGACAAACGAGGTTTTAAGTCCGACTGTTCCAATCCGGTGATTAAAACTGACTGGCGGGAAATTTTTGAAGCGGAAGATGCTGTATCGAAGGGAACGTTCAGTAATGTTCATTCCGGCTATTCCGGGAAGGGATTTGTAGTGGACTTATATACTAAACCGGCAGATGTGGCCTTTACAATTGATGTTCCTGCTGATGGTGATTATGCTCTTGTCCTTTCCGGCGCTAACGGGCACGGTCCGGATGGAAGCTACTGTACCATCCGTTCTGTCTTTGTCGATAATGTTGATTCCGGGACATTTATTCTGGAAGCTACAGGTGATTGGAACAAATGGACGAGGTCAAATTATATATTGAAGAATTTGAAAGCCGGACGTCATGTGGTCAGTTTGCGACTCAATCCGGAAGGAAAAGGATTTGATTCTAATATGTCTCATGGCAGGGAAGATGCCAATGATTGCAATCTGGATTACCTGGAGATAAGTCGGATACAGTGACATTGTAATGTCTTCCTGTATGACGTACATGCGTGTAAGCAAGATATGTTAAAAATGAAGGCTGTGCAGTATCTTCTACTGTGCAGCCTTCAATTTAAAACGATCTGCGAACCTGTCGCATTTTCATGCCTTCCGAACTTATACGTTCATCGCATTTGCCCCTAACGCTCCTAACACAGCCGAAGCTACTGCTATCACAATTTTTAGGATTTTATCCCAGATTGATTTCTTCATACTTATTTAATTGAAAATTGAAAGTTGAAAATTGAAAATGAGAAGAACTTAATTAATTGAAAATTGAAAGTTGAAAGTTGAAAGTTGAAAATTGGCTGCGCAGTGTAGTTGCATTATACCTGCTTTCTTAATTTTCTAAGCACTCTTTTCTTAATTGATCATTGCTTTTACACTGCATAGCCATTTTCAATTTTCAACTTTCAATTTTCCATTAAACTGAAGGGTCTTCTCCCTCTCCTTCGCCCCCTTCTTCCTCTTTCTTCTTCAGCAAGGCTTCCAGGTCATAGAAGTCTATTTTTTCTCCGGCGCGTGTGGTTGTAATATCCGGTCGGATGCTGGTTGAAGGTCGGAAATTTATTTTCACCGCTTTGATGTTCTTGGCGGTGCACTCTTTTACATCTTCCGTCCCTAAGGTCCGTGCTGAGAGGCTGAACACGCCGAAGTTCTTGATATTGACTGACTGTCCGCTGTACAACACTTCCCTCATCGCCTCTACGAAGTTGGTCAACACACTCTGTATGTCTCCTAATGTAAGCGAACTCTTCTCTTTCATTTTGAACGCTACTGCGTCCAGATCCGCATTGGGTCCTGTGGTCACCAATTGCGGGTAGAACTTCTCCACCGCATCCGCCTTTCTCGGGTCTTTTCTTGCAATCTTTTTAAAAGGTACTCCCATGATTTTTTAGTTTTAAAATTTGATTTACCGGTAGGAAACAGCGCTTCTTTTCCTTTCCGATGTGACAAAGATAACCTCTTCCATAAGAGTGGGTGAACGTACTTTTTTGTAGATTATTCTGTATTGCAAATACTTTGATTCATAGTTGTTTATATTGTGTTATAAGCTTGCTGATGTCCGTAATATTTGTTATATTTGAAGAACGAAAAAACAACTAAAAAGCATATTGTAATGAATGAAAATGAAGAAGAGACGAAGTTTGTCGTCAAGTCCTACCTCAAAGCCGACCTTGCCCATCTGTATCACCCTAACCTTCCCATTCCCTATGCCATGTGTAAGCTCCGGGGTTGGATCCGTAAGAACAAAGAGCTCCATAGCCTCCTTTATCAGGGTGGGGAAGGGAAGAACGACCACTCCTATACCCGCCGTCAGGTCAGCCTGATCGTCCGCTACCTCGATACCCCCTGATAAAATATTTGTAAATAAAACGCCCTAATATATTATGCCCCGTGACAATATATTCCATGCTACATTAGAATATACGTTACGGGGCATGATATGTATACTTATCTAATTGAAACGCAGATTAACACAGATTTTCGCAAAGAAAAACAGGTATAAGATAAAGAATAACAGGATTTTAATCTGTGATCATTTGCGTTAATCTGCGTTTTATCCGGATAATAAAAACTCTGTGAAACTCCGTGTTACTTTGTGGTGAATCCCCTTTCTCAAAACGGTAGCTCCTCCTGTCTCTCCCCCTTTCCTTCTCCCTTCTCCATTCTCCCTTCTCCCTTTTCTTCAACTCTCCTGCTGTTCGCACTCACCTGATCGGGTGTGAACTCTATCACCGCGTATTCCGTTATTCCGCTTTCGTTCATCCTTTTAGGGAATCCGTCCCTCTCCAACACCTGTACCAGTACCTGCTGTGTCTGCCTGTTTGCCTGTATACGTCCGTACAAACTGATGGTTCCCATCAGTGCTGCCGCAGGCCTCCATTTCACCTCAATGTCCGTGGGGGTAGCCGCCCGGTAATAGACGTACAGATTCTCCTCCACCGGCTCCTTCATGCGGTGCTGTTCGTTCCGTTTGTTCAGTCCTGTAATTTCATCTCCCTCGTACCAGTACCGGTATCCGTTCTGTAAGAGATATATTGCCTGTGCGTATACCCCTTCGTAGTCTACCGGTGTGTGGAAGTCAATCTCCGTGAGTACGGATAGCAGAAACCTGCGGTTTCCTCCCATGTCCTGCATGCATTGTCGGTTGTTGGTGCTGGCAATGAACGATGCTCTGCGGGTGTACCGTTCCGCCTGTACGTCGTACACTTTCCGCTCCGTCACGCTCTCCTGTGTGATGATCCGTTTCAATGCCGCTATGTCTCCCTGTTTCGCCCCTTCAAACTCCTCCATGTTGATGAGCAACCGGTTGGACAGCAGTAGCAGGTCATCCTTGTTTCCCGGGTCTATCATCCCGTTACGGTAATATTCTGCGAGTTCGGGTGGCAGCAACTTCCTGATCCAGGTGCTCTTTCCTTTTCCCTGTTCGCTGTATAGAATGAGCACATACTGGTTCACCGCCTCCTCCTTCAGTGCACACGCCACCATACCCACGATCCATCTTCTCAGGCTCTCCTTCCAGAAGTCCGTGTCCTTTGTTTTCACCGTATCCGCTAACTGTCCGATGTAGTCCGTAGTCCTGTTCCAGGGTTTCAGTCCGTAGAAATAACTCTCAAACGGGTTGAAGTTCTTCGCATAATTCGAGTCTATCACCGCTTTGAGATAGTTCTGGAAACAGGATATGCCCGCCATTTGGAGGTTTACGAATATCGAGTTGTAGTCCTTGTTTCTCAGTGGCCGGTATTTTCCTTTCATCCCGGACGCATTCTCCTCAAAGTCGATAAACTCCAACCGTTCCAATATCGTATTTCTGCGTATGTCATAATGTGCTTCCAGATATTCCAGTACCTGGGTGATGACCGGTTTCTTATCCTCCTTTTTCTTTTCCGCCTCTTCGGTCTTGTTCGTATAGAGGTATGCGTTGTGTATGGGGGTGGCTATATCTATCTCTGCCTCTGCGAGATCCTGCCGTACCAGCTGCTGAACGCTTTTCTCGCTCAATCCCTTCTTGTAGCATCGGTTGCCTAAGGTGTAGAGAAAAGTGTTTCTGTTTCCCGGTTCGAACTTCTCCGAGCGGCGGGTGGTTTGTAATGCCTTTCTGTACTCTAACTTCTCCCAGGGTTCTACTGTGCCCGTTTCTCCGTCTTCAGAAGCCTGCCCTTTACTCTTTTCCTTTTTCCTTCCGGGCTTTTTCTCCTTCTTTTCCGGAGGAATAATGCTCGTTTCCACCGTCTCTATCTTTTCCATCAGCTCTGTGTTCAGATAAGCCTGCGTATCGAACGATGTGAAGAAGCCCCGTCCGATGTCCTTTCCGCTTTTGTCCACGGGTATTCCCAACCGCATTTCAATGTGTTCCTGACATGCCTTGTACATCTGTGCGTGGTAATATTCCAACTGCTCGTATGTGATCTCCCGGGTTGAGAATGTTGCCTTTCTCATTTTGCAGGCCCATGCCGATTGCAGGTATACAAATACCTTGAATCCATGTCGTTTGGGAGTGAGAAAATCCGCCAGTACGTCCGGATCGCTTTCAATGCGTTCGCGTAGGGGGCCTATCTGCTCGTCTTTCAGTTTGTCTATATCGATGGTGATCACCGGGTTGTAGTTTTTGATACTGTACGCTAACCTCTCCTGGTGGTAATTGGCCGTCAGTGTGAGGTAGGGTAGCTGCTTCTTTGTCCGGTCCGCTTTCTCCGTCTCACCTTGCTGTACAAGCTTTTCTATCCGTTGTACGATTGCCAGGTTTTTCCCTTCCCGTATCTCTTTTATCACTTGCGTGAGGGTGGTTTCTCCTGCCACGGTGCTGTAACCGTTGTAGGTGGTGATTGTGATGTCTTTCATGGTATTCGTTTTTTTTAAGCTGTTTGTTTGTGCCCAATGTTTGTTTGTCTTGAGCGGTACAAAGGTAAACAGTAGATTTCAAAAAAAAGATTAGACTTTTCCGGTGAAAAAGCCTAATCTTCCAAGGTTGTTTTTAACTTTTTATTGTTTCGGATCGTTGAGTGCCTCTTCCTCCGCTTCGGCTATGTCCCGGATGGATTTATAGATTTCCGCCTCGGCACTTTCTTCTTTCAGATTGCCTTTCCCTTTTGTTTTCGGGAACTTGAAAAACAACGATAATATCCTTGCTATTTTTCTTACATTCTGATTCTTATCCTTTTTTTTCTGTTCATGCGCTTGCCTGGCAAATGCCTCTAAGATGTTCTCTTTCTGATCTTCTATCGGTATTTTTTCCGATAATGCCAGTTTCACGCTTGCAACTAAACGTTCCGTATCGATCTCCGTTCCTTCTGTGATAATAATGGACACTTTTCCCTCTATTACCGTCACTTTTTAAAATTTGTAGTTTTAATCATAAATGTCTAATAATGGTTTTAAAATAAAACATAAATTAATATTTACGATGCGAAATTAATGGTTATTAGCATGGAATACAAGTTTTATGAGAAAAACTTCAATATTTATAAAATATATCCCCGTGTATTAAATAGAGGGTAGGGTACCCTACCCTCTATTTAATACACGGGGATATATTTTATAAATATTGAAGTTTTTCTCATAAAACTTGTATTCCATGCTAATAACCATTAATTTCGCATCGTAAATATTAATTTATGTTTTATTTTAAAACCATTATTAGACATTTATGATTAAAACTACAAATTTTAAAAAGTGACGGTAATAGAGGGAAAAGTGTCCATTATTATCACAGAAGGAACGGAGATCGATACGGAACGTTTAGTTGCAAGCGTGAAACTGGCATTATCGGAAAAAATACCGATAGAAGATCAGAAAGAGAACATCTTAGAGGCATTTGCCAGGCAAGCGCATGAACAGAAAAAAAAGGATAAGAATCAGAATGTAAGAAAAATAGCAAGGATATTATCGTTGTTTTTCAAGTTCCCGAAAACAAAAGGGAAAGGCAATCTGAAAGAAGAAAGTGCCGAGGCGGAAATCTATAAATCCATCCGGGACATAGCCGAAGCGGAGGAAGAGGCACTCAACGATCCGAAACAATAAAAAGTTAAAAACAACCTTGGAAGATTAGGCTTTTTCACCGGAAAAGTCTAATCTTTTTTTTGAAATCTACTGTTTACCTTTGTACCGCTCAAGACAAACAAACATTGGGCACAAACAAACAGCTTAAAAAAAACGAATACCATGAAAGACATCACAATCACCACCTACAACGGTTACAGCACCGTGGCAGGAGAAACCACCCTCACGCAAGTGATAAAAGAGATACGGGAAGGGAAAAACCTGGCAATCGTACAACGGATAGAAAAGCTTGTACAGCAAGGTGAGACGGAGAAAGCGGACCGGACAAAGAAGCAGCTACCCTACCTCACACTGACGGCCAATTACCACCAGGAGAGGTTAGCGTACAGTATCAAAAACTACAACCCGGTGATCACCATCGATATAGACAAACTGAAAGACGAGCAGATAGGCCCCCTACGCGAACGCATTGAAAGCGATCCGGACGTACTGGCGGATTTTCTCACTCCCAAACGACATGGATTCAAGGTATTTGTATACCTGCAATCGGCATGGGCCTGCAAAATGAGAAAGGCAACATTCTCAACCCGGGAGATCACATACGAGCAGTTGGAATATTACCACGCACAGATGTACAAGGCATGTCAGGAACACATTGAAATGCGGTTGGGAATACCCGTGGACAAAAGCGGAAAGGACATCGGACGGGGCTTCTTCACATCGTTCGATACGCAGGCTTATCTGAACACAGAGCTGATGGAAAAGATAGAGACGGTGGAAACGAGCATTATTCCTCCGGAAAAGAAGGAGAAAAAGCCCGGAAGGAAAAAGGAAAAGAGTAAAGGGCAGGCTTCTGAAGACGGAGAAACGGGCACAGTAGAACCCTGGGAGAAGTTAGAGTACAGAAAGGCATTACAAACCACCCGCCGCTCGGAGAAGTTCGAACCGGGAAACAGAAACACTTTTCTCTACACCTTAGGCAACCGATGCTACAAGAAGGGATTGAGCGAGAAAAGCGTTCAGCAGCTGGTACGGCAGGATCTCGCAGAGGCAGAGATAGATATAGCCACCCCCATACACAACGCATACCTCTATACGAACAAGACCGAAGAGGCGGAAAAGAAAAAGGAGGATAAGAAACCGGTCATCACCCAGGTACTGGAATATCTGGAAGCACATTATGACATACGCAGAAATACGATATTGGAACGGTTGGAGTTTATCGACTTTGAGGAGAATGCGTCCGGGATGAAAGGAAAATACCGGCCACTGAGAAACAAGGACTACAACTCGATATTCGTAAACCTCCAAATGGCGGGCATATCCTGTTTCCAGAACTATCTCAAAGCGGTGATAGACTCGAATTATGCGAAGAACTTCAACCCGTTTGAGAGTTATTTCTACGGACTGAAACCCTGGAACAGGACTACGGACTACATCGGACAGTTAGCGGATACGGTGAAAACAAAGGACACGGACTTCTGGAAGGAGAGCCTGAGAAGATGGATCGTGGGTATGGTGGCGTGTGCACTGAAGGAGGAGGCGGTGAACCAGTATGTGCTCATTCTATACAGCGAACAGGGAAAAGGAAAGAGCACCTGGATCAGGAAGTTGCTGCCACCCGAACTCGCAGAATATTACCGTAACGGGATGATAGACCCGGGAAACAAGGATGACCTGCTACTGCTGTCCAACCGGTTGCTCATCAACATGGAGGAGTTTGAAGGGGCGAAACAGGGAGACATAGCGGCATTGAAACGGATCATCACACAGGAGAGCGTGACGGAGCGGAAAGTGTACGACGTACAGGCGGAACGGTACACCCGCAGAGCATCGTTCATTGCCAGCACCAACAACCGACAATGCATGCAGGACATGGGAGGAAACCGCAGGTTTCTGCTATCCGTACTCACGGAGATTGACTTCCACACACCGGTAGACTACGAAGGGGTATACGCACAGGCAATATATCTCTTACAGAACGGATACCGGTACTGGTACGAGGGAGATGAAATTACAGGACTGAACAAACGGAACGAACAGCACCGCATGAAGGAGCCGGTGGAGGAGAATCTGTACGTCTATTACCGGGCGGCTACCCCCACGGACATTGAGGTGAAATGGAGGCCTGCGGCAGCACTGATGGGAACCATCAGTTTGTACGGACGTATACAGGCAAACAGGCAGACACAGCAGGTACTGGTACAGGTGTTGGAGAGGGACGGATTCCCTAAAAGGATGAACGAAAGCGGAATAACGGAATACGCGGTGATAGAGTTCACACCCGATCAGGTGAGTGCGAACAGCAGGAGAGTTGAAGAAAAGGGAGAAGGGAGAATGGAGAAGGGAGAAGGAAAGGGGGAGAGACAGGAGGAGCTACCGTTTTGAGAAAGGGGATTCACCACAAAGTAACACGGAGTTTCACAGAGTTTTTATTATCCGGATAAAACGCAGATTAACGCAAATGATCACAGATTAAAATCCTGTTATTCTTTATCTTATACCTGTTTTTCTTTGCGAAAATCTGTGTTAATCTGCGTTTCAATTAGATAAGTATACATATCATGCCCCGTAACGTATATTCTAATGTAGCATGGAATATATTGTCACGGGGCATAATATATTAGGGCGTTTTATTTACAAATATTTTATCAGGGGGTATCGAGGTAGCGGACGATCAGGCTGACCTGACGGCGGGTATAGGAGTGGTCGTTCTTCCCTTCCCCACCCTGATAAAGGAGGCTATGGAGCTCTTTGTTCTTACGGATCCAACCCCGGAGCTTACACATGGCATAGGGAATGGGAAGGTTAGGGTGATACAGATGGGCAAGGTCGGCTTTGAGGTAGGACTTGACGACAAACTTCGTCTCTTCTTCATTTTCATTCATTACAATATGCTTTTTAGTTGTTTTTTCGTTCTTCAAATATAACAAATATTACGGACATCAGCAAGCTTATAACACAATATAAACAACTATGAATCAAAGTATTTGCAATACAGAATAATCTACAAAAAAGTACGTTCACCCACTCTTATGGAAGAGGTTATCTTTGTCACATCGGAAAGGAAAAGAAGCGCTGTTTCCTACCGGTAAATCAAATTTTAAAACTAAAAAATCATGGGAGTACCTTTTAAAAAGATTGCAAGAAAAGACCCGAGAAAGGCGGATGCGGTGGAGAAGTTCTACCCGCAATTGGTGACCACAGGACCCAATGCGGATCTGGACGCAGTAGCGTTCAAAATGAAAGAGAAGAGTTCGCTTACATTAGGAGACATACAGAGTGTGTTGACCAACTTCGTAGAGGCGATGAGGGAAGTGTTGTACAGCGGACAGTCAGTCAATATCAAGAACTTCGGCGTGTTCAGCCTCTCAGCACGGACCTTAGGGACGGAAGATGTAAAAGAGTGCACCGCCAAGAACATCAAAGCGGTGAAAATAAATTTCCGACCTTCAACCAGCATCCGACCGGATATTACAACCACACGCGCCGGAGAAAAAATAGACTTCTATGACCTGGAAGCCTTGCTGAAGAAGAAAGAGGAAGAAGGGGGCGAAGGAGAGGGAGAAGACCCTTCAGTTTAATGGAAAATTGAAAGTTGAAAATTGAAAATGGCTATGCAGTGTAAAAGCAATGATCAATTAAGAAAAGAGTGCTTAGAAAATTAAGAAAGCAGGTATAATGCAACTACACTGCGCAGCCAATTTTCAACTTTCAACTTTCAACTTTCAATTTTCAATTAATTAAGTTCTTCTCATTTTCAATTTTCAACTTTCAATTTTCAATTAAATAAGTATGAAGAAATCAATCTGGGATAAAATCCTAAAAATTGTGATAGCAGTAGCTTCGGCTGTGTTAGGAGCGTTAGGGGCAAATGCGATGAACGTATAAGTTCGGAAGGCATGAAAATGCGACAGGTTCGCAGATCGTTTTAAATTGAAGGCTGCACAGTAGAAGATACTGCACAGCCTTCATTTTTAACATATCTTGCTTACACGCATGTACGTCATACAGGAAGACATTACAATGTCACTGTATCCGACTTATCTCCAGGTAATCCAGATTGCAATCATTGGCATCTTCCCTGCCATGAGACATATTAGAATCAAATCCTTTTCCTTCCGGATTGAGTCGCAAACTGACCACATGACGTCCGGCTTTCAAATTCTTCAATATATAATTTGACCTCGTCCATTTGTTCCAATCACCTGTAGCTTCCAGAATAAATGTCCCGGAATCAACATTATCGACAAAGACAGAACGGATGGTACAGTAGCTTCCATCCGGACCGTGCCCGTTAGCGCCGGAAAGGACAAGAGCATAATCACCATCAGCAGGAACATCAATTGTAAAGGCCACATCTGCCGGTTTAGTATATAAGTCCACTACAAATCCCTTCCCGGAATAGCCGGAATGAACATTACTGAACGTTCCCTTCGATACAGCATCTTCCGCTTCAAAAATTTCCCGCCAGTCAGTTTTAATCACCGGATTGGAACAGTCGGACTTAAAACCTCGTTTGTCCACCGAATACACAGAATAAAAGCCGGCAGATTCCCGGCTAAGATCATATGGGAACGTTATTTCTTTATCTTCTATCTTTGTGCCACACAAGAAATAACGCAAGCCGGATTCTACCGGACAGTTAATAATCTGTCCTTTCTGTTCCAGTACAGGTTCCATCGGTGACCAATCCTCACGAGGTCCCGGCTGAACCAGATTCATTTTATCACTCGCGTGTGTTGCTGTCATCACAATATCAATTGTATAGTCTCCTTGTGCCGTAGCAGGCAACAGATAAGGTAATTTTTGGTCTTGTCCGTTCACTGTAATTTTTTTGACTGTATTCCCTTTTCCGGTAATATTGATATTCAGTACTGCATCCCGATAACGGAAGTTCTCCAATGAAATTTTACCGGCCACAAGATCGGGTACTACCGGAGTAAAAGTAATCCCTTCTTCTTCCATGGTCATGCCAAACAATACACGGTAAACCATACTGATATAAGATGCCACCGACCACAACTGACGGGAAGAATTCAATGCCGTACCGCAATCATAACCCGTATCATAGGTCATATTCTCTTTGTGAGTCAAAAATAATGCACCGGCACGGACCAATGATTTTATCATATGTTCCACTACTTTCGTATTTTTCACATCACGGGCGGCATACATATAAGGGGTTTCCCAGACCGGCCATACACTCTTGTTGTGATAAGAAAAGTCATCCGGAATGCTCGGATATAGTACGGCAGCTCCATAAGGATAAAGCGGAAAGTTCTCTACCATTTGTATACTCTGTCCGGTAGTCGCTATATCCAATACAGCTGCCAGACCATTGGACATCACCCCTACTCTTTGAGTCGGCCTGTAACCCAGGTATTCCGGATAAAGATAGCAAGTATAGCATCCTTGTTTTTCATCCCAAAAGTGCTTATTTATATTCTCCTTCAAAAGACCGGAATATTTCTCCCACATAGCAATCTCTTCTGCCGGTTTCTGAATAATACGCCCTGCAGTTCCAAGAAATTGATAAAAGAATTTATGTAATGCATTAGTTCCACTGGAAAAAGAATCAGCAATCACAGAATTTATAAACCAGTTGGGATAGGTATGTGTACGCCAGTCCATCGAACAGGTTTCTCCTTTAAACAAGCCAACATTGGCATCAAATGCCACATGGATGTCTTTCAACGCCGTGTATTTCAGACCATCGTATACAGATTCCAACCAGCTCTTATCACCTGTGTACAAATAATATTCCCAGGCGGCCATTGCCCACACGACACGATCGGTAGAAATAGGCCAGGATCCGCCACTACCTGTATCCTGAAGTGCTTCTTTCGGATTTTGTAAAGTCTGTTTTTCTAATGTCTTACGCGAGACCTCCGGCAGTATCCAGGCATAAGAGAAATAGATACTGTACACAGCATCACGTGTCCATGTATCGGGCCATAAAGCGCCTGCCATAAACGTACTGTCCGTGCGGATATCAAGCTGCATCTCTTCCAGGGCCATATTATAAAGGGCTACCAACATACGGTTGTTTTCAGCTGTAAACCGAGGAAATGTAGAAATATCTTTTTGTAACTTCCAACGATTTTCTCCATGATAATTCGACTCTATTTCCGTATCAGAAATAGCAACAGCTTCTCTTGTCCCAAGGAAAGAAGCATCAATCACTTCCTCCGGAGTTATCATAAAAGAAAGGTCTGTACCTTTTTCACGTACAATATTCCAATGTGACTTAAAGTCTTTTACACGATCGGAAGCTCCCATTGCGATTCCATCTCCCCGACGCATCAGATGTAAATCCCGTGAAGTAGCCTTGTTCTCAAGTGTATACCAACCGCAATTCTTCTGAGTCAAGAAATCAAATCCACCATATTTCCATTTCAGATTTTCTTGTCCCTTACCATCAGAAGTTACGCACACAACCTCTTCTCCGTCAAACTGCAGGTATTTCCCGCTTTTCTTATTCTTGATCAGAAACTCTTCTCCGGGAGTACTTTCAATAATCCAAAGGAAATCATCTCCTGAGGGCTCGGCAGCGAAACAAAAAGTTCCCTCTTTCTCGCCTAAGTACTCTCCGGTATCACGATTCTGTAAGCTCCACTCGGAATAAACTCTATCATTACGGCAGGAAACCAAAGACAATAATACAATCAGACTAAAACATAAATGTAATTTCATATAAGTAGTACTTCAAATTTAATTCATACTATGACAACCTATCATTGAAACGCAGATTATCGCAAATTCACGCAAAAAATATCGTCCCTCAAGTACAGCAAACCTTCTAATTTGCGAAAATCTGCGATCATTTGCGTTTTAATAAAATGTTCATTTAATGAGGATACAGTACTTAAAGGAATTATTTTATAATCAATTTTTTAGTAACCACATTATTTCCGCATTCTACACGAACGAAATAATGTCCGCTGCTCCAACCATCCACTGGTATGTCTGTGGTAGGACCTGCAACAATCGTTCTAACCAGTTGTCCGGTCACGTTATAAACAGAGATCCGATTATTATCAGAATTCGTCTTTACGGCAAACGAAGCATCTTTTTCAACGATTACAGGATAAACAGATACAGCCTCTTCCTGCTTTTCCGTGCTTACGCCTGTCCCACTTCCCTTACCAAGTTTTACACCACGTACACAGGTCGGCTTAATCCCGGCAGGCATAAAAAAGGTTTCATCAAAAGAACCACGACCACTTTTACTATATCCGTTATTCTCTGGTTTAGTAGCCGGATTACGAAGGTTAACATTTACTTCTTCGTCGTTCACCGAACAGATTGCCATATCATCATATCCGTCACCATTAAAATCCAACAGTAAAGGAATGTCATTTTTAGTTCCAAACTGCATATTCGCAATATCCTGATTTGCAAAATCCGGAGTTTTATATTCTGTAGCAGAAGGAGTAAAAGAGCATAGCCAATTTCCTTTATCATATAAAACAACATCTGCCTGTCCATCATTATTCATATCTCCAGCCAACAAATAATCGCTTTCCGTAATGCCAAAAGCAAGATTTACATCCGGAGCCATTGCTATAAAATGCATAAGCCACCAAAGTCCGTACTCATTGTCACGGCGAATAGCAACATCACCCACACCGTCACCGTTGAAATCTGCCGAGAGTGCTTTAT
The DNA here is from genome assembly GCF_949740115.1 of Bacteroides sp. 41_26. Taxonomy (NCBI): domain Bacteria; kingdom Pseudomonadati; phylum Bacteroidota; class Bacteroidia; order Bacteroidales; family Bacteroidaceae; genus Bacteroides; species Bacteroides sp. 41_26. Next base: position 55,215 of record NZ_CATJGZ010000070.1, on the reverse strand, counting down.
CGCCTACTGCCATTCCATACACAACATCCTGCGGATCAATAAAATTATTATTTCCATCGTTATAATAGAATCTCCAATGAATAAGCTGGTCTACCGAACAGGAACGGTCTACCTCGCATAAATCAAAATAACCGTCACCGTTGGCATCATATACAAAGACTTCGGATATCTGCAAATCTTTAGTCTGCGTAGGAACCGTAAGGTCAATCTTTCCATCCAAATCGAAATCGAACTGATAACCTGCCCCGTAAGACCAATACACGATACCATCGGATTTTTGAGCATACATAAAAACAGCCATCAAACAGGCCAGAGTTGCAAGTATTAACTTTTTCATAACCATTAAATTTAAATTATACAATAGTAATTCATCGACATTTATTTAAAACTTTACCGAAATACAACTGAAGAATATAAAGAGTTAAGACTCTTCTCTTCAGTATCATTAATAGTCAGCAGATAAGCACCCTTCGGCAATGGAGGAATGCTGCAAGAGAGTATTCCGTTATTAAACCGGAGTCTGTCTTCGTAACAGATACGGCCTCCCATATCCATTAACCGGATTTCGTAAAGATGTTCCTGTTGCATTCCACCAGATACAATCATCAGAGAACCTTCGTCAGTAAAACAGATTTTTATTTCATCTTTTTTTTTAAGAGAATCAATTCCTGTATACCCGTCAGACATGAAAATCAAATTATCATAGTCGGCACTATTCCTGTCTACCGGTCCCATGAAAACAGATATTACGATAGCGTCCGCCCAGTCTTCTCCCCACAATCCGATGAGGTCTTGCTGGATATTCCTTTCATATTCCACCCATTCACCATCTTTGGGCTTTACGGGTGTCAATGTAAGGTAAGCCAATCCCGGTTGAGAATATCCTACCCGATAGAATATGTCTTTCGTTTCCCATACAGGAGAACTGGCAGACGGTTTTATCAGACGGAAACCAAACCAACAAGCCGTGGTGTTGTGAGAACGAATCGCTATTTTAAAGCGGTTGAATTGATCAATAGGTACACGTATGGCACCATCCGAAGTGGTGGTGAAACGAATCATTCCCGGAGTTACCTGCAATGCTCTCTCACCTGTAAATGCATCCGTTATCCCATCGGCATGAGATACATTACCGTTATAATCATTGGATACGATGAGAGGTTCCTGATCATCAAGAACTGTAATAGCACTGACTTTTCCGGAGCGTAGGGTTTCTCCTTTGGCATCGTATTGGAAAGGAAACAGATCAAATGTAGCAGCCTCTTTTCCGGGTTCCTGCGGTATTCCAACCGTATTATTCAGATTCAGTACCAAGGTGGCAAATGTATCCAATGAAGGAAGTGACACCCGTATTTTAGTACCTTCCAGGGTATAATCCACTTTCCGGCTTTCTTCCAAAGTAATGCAGTAAAGGTCTGTCGGAGTCACATTGTCCGGCAGTGTAAAAGATACCTCTACTGTTTTTGTCTGAGGGACTGCATTAACTGCATCCCAGCGTAAATCTACTGTAGAACCATAATTTACCAAATCGACAATCAAAGCATCCATCCGGCGAGTTCGTTTGTCCCAGCGTCTCTTTAACTTGGCATAGATACCGGTGGCATTACTCAATGATAAATCCGAATAATTATAATCGGCAATCACATAGGCATGATTGGAATAATACAGATAGGCTCCGTAAGCTTCTGTAAACTTATTCCAGCTGGCTATCCGTTCGAGTACTTCCACCGGATAATTTACAGCATGGAAAGGTACGGGATCTGTAAAGCTTGCCACTCCGTCTACGACCTGTGCAGCCGGATAACCACCGGCAGAAAGGCAGGTAGCAAATTGATAATCGATATTCTGTTTGGGCCAGCCAGTCGTTAAATTCATCTCAGCAGGCGGATAAAAATTGGCAAATACAGGCTTATCCGGATAGCGTGATTTTGCTTCATAAATATCACGGTAGAGGTCTGTATATTTGGTTCCCGTACCAAAAGGCCAAAGCTCCATAAACTGATGGTTGGCTACGGCTCCCGTAGTATAATGGGGAATATTTCCACTTGTAGAAGGCAGTTGCAAAGCCGTAGTAGTGACATCTGCACGTACCTCTTTCACTGCCAAATCCAAACGATTAACCAATGGAGCCATTTCGGATGAAAAGTTGCAAGCTGCAGAAGTTCCGTCACAAACATAGTTCTCAGGTAGTCCATACCAATCCCAACGATATCCGTCCCAGTTATACTCCTTCTGCGCCTTTACAGCCTGAGATACAAAATAATCATTGAAATTTTTAAAAGTCTCCCCTCCTATTGTATAGGAGGCATCGACTGATTCGTTGGTAGACATCAAGTAAAGATAAGAGTTGCCATAAGTAATGAAACTGCGGTCAGCTACATTCCGCATAGCCCAATCGGGATAATTATGAGCGAAAGCCGGAGTGGCGGCATATATACCGGTATAGCAAACAGAACGTCCTCCGATACTGCGGAATTTCTCTATTTTCTTTTTCATTGTCTCTTTGCTTGTCCAAAGGCGATCGTCTCCTACATAGGTGTTCCACGTTTCCGTTTGAGGAGCAATCTCTTCGTGAGCTCTCATCCAGGGATGATACTCCAATGTATTAATTCCTACAGCTTCCAGATTATGAGCCCATTTATCCACATTCAAGGAATTATCAAAAATACAGGTCCACCCGTGACGGAGATTCACCTCCCGGCCCGTTTCTTCAAAGGTAGCCAAAGGCAAAGCCGCAGGACGCGAATTATCCATATCAGCAGACATGACAGCAAGAACACCCGTTAGCGGTACCATTACAGTACCATCGACAGTACCATACCCTTTTGAATCGGCATAATGTTCATAACGAGGCTTGTCTGCCGACCAATAATTAATAAGAACCTGTCCGGTAGAAGGACGATAAAGAGCCATATCGGTATAGCCGTCGCCATTAAAATCACCGGTAAAAGGAATATCTTCTGTCGTACCGAACACTACTCCGTTAATAGCCAAAGGCATATCGAATTCAGGATAACCGGTCAAAGAAGAGAACGCAACATACCAGGTTCCCGTAGAAGGACGATAAACAGCAAGATCATCTACCCCATCACCGTTAAAATCACCCGATAAAGGGATATCTCCGGGTAATCCGAATTGACCTCTGGCATCGACATTCCCCTCACAAGGGGAAAAGTCGATATACCAGGTGGCCAGTCCTCCGGCTCCGGAACGCATAACGGCAATATCAGTCTTTCCATCACCATTAAAGTCACCAGTCACGTACTTATCGGTAGCACTGATACCAAAACTTACCGAAGGGCTTGTTATCCAATCTTTTTTACCATCATTTATTTTCCATACCCATTTTATATTTTCACCGCTAATCTCTACCTCACAAATATCCACCAACCCATCGCCATTATAATCGCCCACACAAGCTCCCCCTATAAAAGCAGCATCCACCGTTTGAGTAATATGAGACTGATTGCCGATATCATAACTCCATCCCGATTGTGTCCTGTAAATCAAATCGTCGTGTGCATTCATCCAGGAAGCCAGAGCCCCAAAGGCAACTAACAATAGAAATTTCTTTTTCATACTTTTTCTGATTTAAATTAATATCCGGGATTATTCGGTCTCAAATTGGGGTTAGCATCAATATCATCCATTGGAACAGGCAATAACAGATGTTTGGGAGTAGTGAAATTGGTTTTGCCTATACTATGAAAGAAATTCTTTGCATACTCTCCGTTTTCATCATAACGAATCAAATCGAACCAACGGTGACCGCCTTCAAAAGCCAATTCCATACGACGCTCGTGACGAATGATTTCACGCAACTCTGCCTGGTCTTCGGTAGTAACATTAGGTAATCCCGCCCTGACACGAACACGATTCAACGGCCCTCCTTCTTCATAAGAAGCAGCAGGAGCACATGCCTCTTCGGTATGCCCGGTTTCATTCAAAGCTTCGGCATACATCAGCAACACATCGGCATAACGCAATACGGGAAAGTTCAAAGGACTATCCATTGCACGGTCCTGCCCAATATCTTCACACAAGAATTTCTTCACATTATGTCCGGTTTGAGAAACCGAAGGGTTATAGGCCCATCCTTTATACTGGTCGCCCTGACACCAGACAGATACTACCTTACGCAAATCTCCGGCTTCATATGAATTCACAAATTCCGGGTAAACGGCAAACCAGCCAAAGTTTCCCCATCTGCCACCAATGGCTACCGGAGCCAAAGGAGCCATATAGTCATTGTGCCAAGCTCCCTGTCCAAGTATGTCAAATTCGGAATAGGTAGTTATATCTTTTTCGTACTGTACCTCAAACAAGCTTTCGGGGCCATTCTCACGCAAATAATCAAAGTTCCAATCGTACCTTCTGTTTAATGAATACACATTCAAAGCATTCAATTCTTCGATGGCCTGAATGGTATCATCATATCTTTTCAGCGTAAGATAAACCTTTGCCAATAATCCTAAAGAAGCACCTTTGGTAGCACGACCAATGTCGGAAGATTGTTCATATTGCACAGGCAGCATGGTAGAAGCATCTTTCAAATCCTGTATAATCAGTTCATAAACCTTTTCTTTGGGTGTACGATGAACCTGTAAGTCGTCTCCTGCTGTCTGCTGAGTCTTAATCAGCGGAACATCTCCAAACAAACGTACCAGATTGAAATAATACAGAGCACGAAGGAAATGTGCTTCTCCCTTATATTGAGTAATCTTATCCGGACTTACATGGACAGCATCATCTATGTTATTCAAAATCCAGTTCGTACGACTGATGCCTGCCCAAGGGCCCCGCCATAATTCTTTTGCACCAGAGTTATCACTGGTAGTTATAAAATTGGCAAGTTGGGTAGTTTCCAACCCATTGCCTCCCGCTTCATTGCCTACACTACCCTCTCCGGCCACAATATCCAGTGTCCACATACGGAGATTGTACATATACGAACTTTGCAGACGCTGGTACATGGAGTTGACTCCACTTTCTATTTCTTCTGCCGTACCTTTCTCGAAGAAATTATCGGTAATAATCTGGTCACTGGGTAATATTTCCAGCTTATCCATACAACTCTGACTACAGAGTGACAGTCCTAAAAAGGCGAATATATAAATATACTTTTTCATGGCTTTATCATATTAGAATTTAACGGATACACCAAACATATAGGTACGGGCGGAAGGATAAACTCCATAGTCCAGTCCACTTAATCCGACTTCCGGATCCAATCCTGAATAGTTGGTTATAGTACAGAGATTATCGAAGCTAACATAAAGGCGTAACGCTTTTACTTTTGCCCTGTTTGTCCAGTTTTCCGGAAGCGTATAACCGAATGTCAGATTTTTGAGCTTTGCATAAGAACCATTTTCCAGCCAACGGGTAGAAGCTCGTGAGTTATTATTCGGGTCGGCATATATGGCACGTGGCATAGAACTGCTGGTTCCCTCACCCGTCCATCTCTCTAAAGTAGATGCCAGTTGGTTATAGGTACTGTTCATACTCTCATGGCTGGCTCTCACACCATTCCAAACCTGATTGCCCAAAGCACCCTGAAAGAAAATACTCAAATCAAAGTTTTTATAACTGAACGTGTTATTGAAACCAAAAATACAATCCGGAGACGGATTACCGATAACCGTACGGTCCAGATCATTAATTTCACCGTTTCCATCCACATCAACAAACCACATATCACCGGGAGAGGTGTTTTTATAAGGGTTGTGAGACGCTTTGTCCGCTGCACGATTTTCCATTACAGGCCCGGTGAACACTTCATCAAGTGTCTGGTATACTCCTCCCAGTTTGTAGCCATAGAAAGAGTTTATAGGTTGTCCTTCCCGAATAAGGCTTACACCGTTCAAAATTTCAGGACCGCCAATAGAGACAACTTCATTATGGTTGAAGCTCATATTAAGATTGGTCTCCCACTTAAACTCTCCTACAAAGTTCTTTGTATTGATGGTAAATTCAAAACCCCGATTCAGTACCTTACCTATATTTACCGGTGGCCAATCTGCCTGTTCCAAGGAAGTACCACTTGTTTGAGGAACCGGTTTTTTGGTTAACATATCACGTGTGTTTTTCACGTAAAAATCAAGATTTGCAACAATACGGTTCTTTAAGAAACCAATGTCAACACCCACATTATACTGTTCTACAGCTTCCCATTTTACTGACGGGTTGGATAAAAGATAAGGATATATCAAATTTACCAGATTTGATTCGAAACCACGTTGAGAACCAAAATTGTAAACTCCGTTCACGCTCAGCTTATCGGCAAAAGCATAAGCACCGATATTCTGATTACCTGTCTGTCCGTAACCGGCTCTGAGTTTCAGTTGAGAGATGGGCTTCACAGATTGCATAAAAGATTCGTTGCCTATATTCCATGCGGCAGCAAAGGAGGGAAAGTAACCAAAGCGATTGTCTTTACCGAATTTCGACGAACCGTCTGCCCGGAAAGTTGCTGTCACTAAATAACGGTCATCATACGAATAATGTAAACGTGCCATGTACGACATCAACGCCCAGCGCAATGAATTACCTCCTACATCGGTCGCTTTAGTTGCATTATCCAGTTCCGTAGTCAGTTCGCTGGCACGCCCGGAACCAGAAGCAGATACACTCTCTTTTTTATATTCCTGATAAGAAGTACCTACCATGGCATTTATCCGGTGTTTCCCGAAAGACTTATCATAATTCAAAGTATTATCCCACAAATACAACTGTTCATAAGCAGAAGAAACAGTTTGCATGGTATTCTTCGATTCATTCATTCCCCATTTGTACTTAGGAATATACGAATTATTATAATCATACCCTAACTCAGCTCCACCTGTGGTTTTGAACTTCAGTCCTTTTATAATTTCCCACTCAAGAGAAATATTGGATAACATACGGAATCCTTTCATCCGATAATTTTGCTCATTGATAATAGCCACCGGATTTAGTGCATTTCCATTCCATTCTGCATTACCGGTAGGACCGGCATATTCACCATTTTCATCCTGAATCGGAATAGAAGGTAAAATACGCATTGCATTTTGAATAACTGTGCTGACCGGTTGAGTACGACGATTCTCCGCACTCAGGTTTACGTTTGCTCTTACCGTTACATTTGATACAATTTTAGAGGATATATTCGATTGCAGACTCAAACGATTATAAGACGAATTCTTCATAATACCATCCTGCGTATAATAGCCCAATGAGGTAGCATGGCTTATCTTCTGATTTCCACCTAACATGGAAAGATTCACCTTTTGCATGGGTGCAGTACGGAAAATGGCATCCATCCAGTCGGTACCCGTTCCTAACGATTCCGGATCGGAGAAAGCCGGATTTAAAGAATATTCAGGTCCGGCATTAGTACGCATTTCGTTATGTAAAGCGGCATATTGTGATGCATTCAGCATGTCATATGTTTTTGCCGTATGTTGTATGCCGTAACTATAATCAAAATTAATTTCCGTATGCCCTTCCTGTGCTTGTTTAGTAGTAACCATCACTACGCCGTTGGCTCCCCGGGAACCGTAAATAGCCGTAGCCGAAGCATCTTTCAAAACATCGATAGATTCTACATCATTAGGATTCAGATACCACATACCGCCGCTGACAGGCACCCCATCGATAACATACAAAGGAGATGCATCATTTATGGTACCAACTCCACGTATAAGAATAGAGACATCACCTCCCGGAGTTCCGGAATTTTGTACAACCTGTACCCCCGACATCTTTCCTGCAATGGCTTGCATCACATTAGAAGTAGCATTCTTAGTAATATCCTCTGTCCGGACTGAAGATACGGCTCCCGTAACGTCTTTCTTACGCATGGTTCCGTATCCTACTACCACTACCTCATCCAATGCTTCGACATCTTCCTGTAACACTACTTCAATAAAAGCCCTTCCTGACACATTTACTTCCGTAGTGACATATCCTATATACGAAATAACCAGAACAGGGTGTTGTCCTGTAATATTCAGTGTAAAGTTACCATACAAATCGGTAATGGTAGCATTATTAGTTCCCTTCTGGGAGATATTGGCAGCAATAACGGGCAATCCGTCCGGCCCTTTTACAATACCTTTTACAGTCTGTTGTTGCTGTGCCACATTCATAATTCCGGTTTCAGTATTTGTATTCAGGTCTACTGTAACACCGGCATAAAGGGTAATGGGAGAAATAAGAAACATTGCAGTCCCTATAAGCAAAATATGCTTCATACGACTCTTACATAGATACTCTGTTTTCATATTCATTGTGTTTTCATTTATTATAGTCTATTTATATCCCGATCAATAAAAGAGTTTTGGTTAGCATCGAATGACGAATGTAAAAGTACGGATAAGCAACATACCTTCTTTCCGCCATTTTAGCTGATAATTATGATATCTTACCATAATAATCATTTCAAGGTCTGTTTATTGGTATTATTCCAATATTTCGTTCGGTTTTTCTATTTCAGAAAGCGTGGTTTGCCACCTTTGCGCCAATACTCCTCGATCTTTTCCAAAGAGATTCCTTTGGTTTCCGGAACATAGAAGTATCCCCATATCAAAGCTGCTAAAGCCACTACTGCATAAAACCAGAATGCACCGGCCGGATTTCCCAGATTCTCACCTTCCACATATATCTCGGTGCCACTGATAGTGAAAGCATGCACAATTTTGAAAAAAGTAAAAGATACAATACTATTAAAAAACCATACGGACAAAGAACCGATGGAGGAACCCAGCCCTCTGAGTTTCTGAGGAAATACTTCGGAAATGATAAGCCACCCCAACGGACCAATGCTGATAGCGAAAAAAGCCACATAGAAAAAGACCAATGTGACGGACAACCATTTACCCGCATCGCCTAACGAAGCGGAGAAAGCGAAACAAATACCTAATAAAATCAGAGAAACCGTGATTCCTGTCAGACCAGTGAAAAAAAGTTTGCGCCTTCCCAACCGATCTACAAAATATACAGAAACGATGGTAAAAAGCAGATTGACGGCTCCCACTCCCACAGAAGCCCAGATAGCAGAAACCGTACCGTCAAACCCAGCCATAAGAAATATTTTAGGGCTATAATAGATGACTGTATTAATTCCCACAAACTGTTGAAAAAACATAATGCCAATACAAATGATCACAGCGTTGCGTAACCAGGGTTTAAACAATTCACGATACCCGGCTTTCTCCTCGCGACTTTTGACTACTTCTCTCTTAATTGCTTCAAATGCCTCGTCTCTCGATTCCGGACTCTCGATACGTGACAGAACGGCCAATCCTTCCGATTCTCTTCCACGACTCATCAGCCATCGCGGAGTTTCGGGCATATATAGCATACCTACAAACAAAACAATAGCCGGGATAACCCCGACGTAAAACATCGGCCGCCAACAATCTATCTGACTTTCATCGGCAAAAAATAAATCGGAAAGATAAGAAACCAATACTCCTATCGTAACCATCAATTGAAACATCGAAACCAAAGCTCCCCGTTTTTTTGCAGGAGAAATTTCTGCAATATAAAGAGGTACGGCAAAAGAAGAAACTCCGATAGCTATACCCAGAAATAAACGTGAAGCAATCAGATGATAAACATCGGGAGCAAATCCGGACCATAAAGCACCAATGGCAAAAATGACAGCGGATACCAATATTACTTTTTTACGTCCGAGCGTATCTGTAATCTTTCCACAAAAGAGTGCTCCTAAAATAGCACCACACAATCCGGAAGCCGTAATTATTTCAATCATACTATTATCGATTCCAAAATCTTTCTGGAAAAAAGGAATGGCTCCTGATATCACTCCGGTATCAAATCCAAACAATAGTCCACCTGTAGCAGCAACTACTGCTATGACATAAATAAGCTTACTATTATACTCTGTTTTCATGGTAGTTAAATTGGGTTATTTATTAATGTTTCTCTGCTTTATTAAGGTTCATAATTCTCCCATACTTCTTTTTTCAGTTCCGGACGGGGAACATATAAAAATGTATCCGGGTTCTTTTCAAAAGTTGTATAGATTGCTTCACCTTTTACAATACCCAGCTCTGAATAACCGGCAGGAGATTTACATATCAGCTCCGACTTATCATACAATGGATTTGCCTGCCACTCTATCTCATTTTTATCGTTGAAAACGGGAAACCAGGCGATGCCTTTATGCTTACGGACTCCATCATATTCAAAACCATAATCACGATCACACCAGGCACCGAACGTCAATGGTTTATCCGGATTGGCACTAATAGTGGCATGTGCCCAGTATGGAGGTACAATCACAACATCACCGGGATGGGCATAAACGGCAAAGCAACGTCCGGGATTGTCTTCTGCAAACTCCTGCATATAAATAATAGCTTCACCCGACCATATCTCATAAACTTCCGGAGTAGACCAATGACTGAACTTTGAAACCCAATGAATGTGCCCCTGGCTACGTATCGGTTCTTTGCCTAATTTTCCGGCTGCATAGGTCACTACTCCATAAAGAAGATGTCTCTCTTTCAATAACTCTGCATGGATCTTTTTACCAACATCCATAGCAATGGCATACACTACTTCCGGACCCTCACAATCAGGATCGGATAAACTTTTGCGAATGTCTTTCAACAAACGATTCTCTACCTGAGGACCAAAAACATCGGCCCCATAAACGAACCCCATGGGGTTCGTTGTAGGTTCTATATTAAAACCCGGATTAAAAATCATATCAAAAAGCAGATTAAGGATTATGTTTGACAAAAGCTTTAATAGTAGCACATTGCTTTCCTTCAGATTCTCCGTAAGGACGGATCGTATACTCCTTCACAGATTCGGGAACTATAAAAGTCTCAGCATAATGAACCACAAAAGGCTCAAATTTTCCTGTCGGACTTTCTACAATAGCTTCTCTTCCTTCCACCAGATTAAGCACATTCACACTACCATCTGTCCGATGCAAAACAGGAACCGTAAACCAATGCCGGCGGGTTTCAATAAACTCATTCTCATGCAACCCGGTTCGCTCTTCTTTCCAGCCTTCCCCTTCAGCGATTCGTTCTATCCGATTGAATATTTCTTTTTTAACCCAGGATTCTGTACGGTTCCACTGAATAACTTCCTGACCATGCTTTATATTGATAGGACGTGGACGACCATCCAATCCTAAACGTCCCCAATCCCAGAGTTTGAAAGTAAAAATATAAGGGGTTGCACTAATTTCAAGTACCATCCCGTTTGTTCCGGAACAATGTATCGTACCTGCCGGTATCAACAAATGATCGTGCTTCTTAACAGGGTAATTACCCACATATTTCTCCGCATCAAAATGTCCGCTCTCCTGTGCCTCATTAAGAGCATTAATCATCTCTTGCGGATCAATGCCTTCTTTCACACCCAGATAGACAGTAGCATTTTCTGCGGTATCCAGCATATAGTAACTCTCATCTTGTGTGTAGTGCATACCAAATTTCTCTTGTATATATTGTGTCAGAGGATGTACCTGTAAACTCAGATTTCCCCCTCCCATCGTATCAAGAAAGTCAAAGCGGATAGGGAATTCATCGCCAAAACGTCCATATACCGGATTGCCCAGCAAACGTGCCGGATAAGCAAAAACAAGATCAATAGACGGTATTTCAAAACGAACATCTCCAAAACTGAAATAAAGGCTGTTTTCTTCAGGAACACAATCAAAGCACCAGGCAAAATTAGGAACATCGCGGTCCAGGTCACACACCTCTTTCATCCATTGTCCACCCCAAGGTCCCGGATCAAAAAAAGGAACTACCCGAAACGGCGTACGGGATGCTTTTTCCAATCCGTTCCATACTGCCTTTGCTGTCGCCATCTTAGGAGTACCAGCTATATTCGTATCGAGCACGTAATCCCATCTCTTCATCAATTTCTTCTTAAACCGGTCGCAGATACGCCAATCAACAAAAAAAGCACGTTTATACTGTAAAGAAGCACGTTCTTCTTTGTTTTCAACACCAACGTTGGATACTTCATTACGACGGAAACGCATCTGTATTTCCCAACGGGCCATATCGGCATAAACCAATAAGTCGGATGTCGGCTGTACATAAGCAGCTCCAACTCCATAGACAAAAACAATACCTTCGGTAACGGCAGCAATCTCCGAACGGACATCTTTCAACTTCTCTTCGTCAAAATAACAATCCATTGTCTGACGAGTCATATAACCGAATATTTCATCGTCTGTAATATCCTGTTTTAAAAGAGCATTTATCCTTTCCGGTGACAACATAGCATCCTGCGAAAAGAACCAGTGAGAAGAAGAAAAAAAGGACTGTAAAGCCGTTACTACCTCATCATCCAACACTCCCTGATAACATTCCAGAACTACGATCTTTACTTTTTTATCTATTTGCGACAAGTCTTTATTCAAACAATCGGAAATAGCTTCCCAACCCACCCGGCATTCTTCTTCCATACCCGGTACATTTACCACCGGATATTTATCATAATTAGATTTATCATTAAAATATCTGTTCATAGCATTTTTCTTTTTTTATTGTTGACAACGTACATGAAATTCCCAAAAGGGCTGCATTATCTCCTAATAAAGAAGTTGTTATTTCCACTTTATTTTCCGGAGCCCACACCAGACGATTAATCCGTTCTTTGAGATAAGGTAGTATGATATCCGCACTACGCATAATGCCACCACCAATCACAACGATTTCAGGATCATAAGCATGAATATAATTGATGATGGCTGCCGCCCATACATCCATACAATCTTTACACAACAGAGTAGCTTCCGGCTCTCCCCGTCTCATCAGGTCAAACAAGGTCTTAAAATCATAAGAAGAAGCTTTTGCTTTATATTCACTGCTGATTTTGGGATGGGTACGAATTATTTCCGGCAGAAAGAAAGAAGAAGCCATTGCTTCTACACAACCAATATTACCACAGGTACAACGTCGTCCCCGATAATCCACAACGATGTGTCCTCCCAATGAACCAGCCTGATAGTGAGTCCCTTTAATAATCCGTCCATCTAAAACAACTCCGGTACCAATACCTGTCCCGATAGTCATCATTACCATATTCCGGCTATTTTTCCCGGCCCCCATGTACCATTCTCCGGCAAGTGCCAGACGAGCATCATTATCGATAATAAATGAGGTTCCCCAATTCCTGTCAACCCAGGAAGGCAGATCTATGTCACAAGCATCATCGTATTTATCATTGGTAGAAGTTACTCTCTTTTCCTTCGGATTTACCATACCCGGAAATGCGAGACCAATACCTGAGAGCTCTTCTTTCGGCACTTTCCATTTGTTCAGCAGTCTGTTTATTACTCCTCCCATAGCAGGGAGATTACTATCCAGACTACCAGTTATGGCAGGAAATGAACTGAATTCAAGTATCTCATCTCCTTTTACCAAACCGATTTTAATAATCGTCCCTCCTAAATCTATTGCTATACAAAACATCGCAAATCAGATTAAATGAGGAATACCATTTACTTCAATCAGCCTTGCGGAAAATCCTTTCTCGGCAATTTCGGCATAATTGTGTCCCGCATCCGAAGGCCAACAAGCTGCAAATGAAAAAAGAGAACTTCCTACATTTGCCATCCGGTGGGCCACTCCTCCCGGAATATAATGCAAACTGCCGGGAAACACCCGCTCTGCCCATACATTGCGTTGTTCGTCCATGAGAATAAGCATTCCTTCTCCCTCTAAGCCCCAATAAAATTCTGCCCGGTCGATACTCGCATGATAATGTCCTTTCGTCATCATATACTCATTGCCGACTTTTCCCGGATACAAATAAGTAATACCGAAATACAATCCTCCCGGAGTCCCTTCCTTTTCGGGTAAAAAACTACTGACTTCGTAGGCAAGCTTGTCCTGAGGCATTTTCTCAAAAGCTTCCACATCGGCAAAGATGCCTTTTAAATCAGATAAATTCCGGGAAATTTTACAAACATCACGTCCAACTAAATTCTTATCGGTAAAGAACAGTTCAGGAAAGATAATTTTTTTATTTTCCATAATCACCTATATTTTAAGATTCCACATGTAATTCGATGGGAACAAAGGTAGGTGATAGACACAGGCGTCCTGTCTCCTATTTTCCCCGATAATTATGTTATCTTATCATTAATATAGGTATATAGATTTTAATTGATAATATTCCAGAATACAGAGTACGCGTTAAATAGCCTTTTTGTTTTTTACACCATACTGTTTCTGGTACTCAGTGGGCAACATATTAACTGTCTTTTTGAATTGCTCAATGAAGTTGGATAGATTATTAAATCCCACTTCCATACTCACGGTAGAGATTTTCATCTTACCTTCTATCAAGAGCCGCTTGGCATGCCCGATACGCATATCATTCAGATATTGTACAAAAGTTTTCTTTGTCCGTTCTTTAAAATAACGGCAGAAAGCAGTAGGGGTAAGTCCTACTAAACCGGCTACATCTTCAAGTTTTATCGGCTGATTAAAGTTTTTCACCAGATATTGGTATATCTTATTAAAACGTTCAAAATCGGAAGAATTGACTGACTGGGTAAAACCAACACTAGCAAGCAACTCATACTCATCCGTATTAGCCATCATTTCCAATAGAGTGATCAGGTTGGTAACCCTCACTACCCCATTTGAATCAAAAGTATTACGGATAAAATCGGCAATACGCTCACGTGCCGTTCCTGTGAACTTTATGCCCCGTCGGGAACGTTCTATCAAACTCCGGATATGCATAAATTCCGGCAAGTTGATCATCACTCCTTCAAATAGCTCTTTACGGAAGTAAACACACAAACATACAGATCGCAATCCGGTTTCTTCTCCAAAAAACTCTTTATTGTTTCTCCACTCATGAGGCAGCTGAGGACCAATAATACAAACATCCCCTACTTCATAACTCTCAATATGATCACCCACAAAACGAGTTCCACTACCTTGTTCTATACACATAATCTCTATTTCGGGATGATAATGCCACGGAACAATAAAGTAAGGTAAATCTTCCCGATAAAAATTAATGTAATTCTCCACAGAAAACGGAAGTTCTTGATAAAGTGGTTTCATAGTAATACACAATTGGCTAAGTAATCGTTCTAAATTATATGATATTATTATTGAAACGCAGAAACTCGCAGATTCACGCAAAAAATATCATCGCTCAAGTATAGCGCAGCCATTTAATCTGCGATCATTTGCGTTTCAATAAAACGCTGTCATAGTATGAACTAAATTTGAAATGCTACTTATTATTTAATTCAAAACTATAGATGGAGCAAATATAGACGATAAATGCATAAATACAGTCTTTAGCAAACAAAAAAAAGAATGAGATGTGTTAAAGAAGACACATCTCATTCATTATTTAAAGTATATATTTCAAATGCATCATTTGGCATATATACTTATGTAAGAAGTACTAAAAGATAGACTTTGCAATACCCAACTCAAGACCACGTAACTCTGCCAGACCACGGAGACGTCCCAGGCATGAATATCCAGGATTCGTCTTTTTCTTCAGATCATCAATCATCTGATGGCCATGGTCAGGACGCATGGCAATAGAGCACTGGCGACGTTGCTGCAACTTCAACAGGTTCTTCATCACATTATACATATCTACGTCTCCTTCCAGGTGATTGGCTTCATAGAAATTACCTTCAGCATCACGTTGTGTACTACGCAGATGAACAAAGTTTACTCGATCACCCTGACGCTCCATTATTCCGGCAAGATCATTATCGGCACGCACACCGAAAGAGCCAGTACATAGACAAAGACCATTTGATTCGTTAGGAACCGCTTCTATCAGTTTAACAAAATCCTCCTCCGTACTCATGATACGGGGTAAACCTAAAATAGGATAAGGAGGATCATCCGGATGAATCACCAGCTTCACTCCCACTTCATCGGCAACCGGAGCTATCTCTTTCAGGAAGAAGATAAGGTTGGAACGAAGTTTCTCCGCATCAATATCATTGTATCTGTCAAGAGCTTCCTGGAATTGCTCAACGGTGAAACTTTCTTCTGAACCCGGAAGTCCGGCAATCATATTACGAACGAGAAGTTTCTTATCGTCCTCATTCATCTGTTCGAAACGTACTTTTGCCTTGGCTATCTCTTCATCCGTATAATCCTTTTCAGCATTGGGGCGTTTAAGGATGAACAGGTCAAAAGCTACAAAAGCTGCCTTTTCAAAACGAAGAGCTTTAGAACCATCGGGCATTGTATAGGCAAGATCAGTACGTGTCCAGTCAAGTACAGGCATGAAGTTGTAAGTAACGACCATAATACCGCATTGGGCCAGATTACGGATACTTTCTTTATAATTCTCAATATATTTCAGGTAATCACCGGTCTGGGTCTTAATATGTTCGTGCACAGGTACACTTTCAACTACCGACCAGGTAAGACCTACTTCCTCAATCATCTGCTTGCGCTTCATGATTTCTTCTACTGTCCACACTTCTCCGTTAGGGATGTGATGAAGGGCATTCACTATTCCGGTGGCACCAGCCTGCTTTATATCCCACAGACTCACAGGGTCATTAGGACCATACCAGCGCCAGGTTTGTTCACATAAATACATACTATTTTTATTTACGATTTGACAAATTACGATTTACGATTGAGATTACTCTCATTCCAACTTCCAACTACTAATTTATTTACGATTTGACAATTTACGATTTACAATTGAGATTACTCTCATTCCAACTTCCAACTACTAACTCCCAACTTCTAATTTAAATTGAGAAAGCATCGAAGCCACCATCAATAACAGCTACTGTACCGGTTACGAATTTGGAGGCATCACTAATAAGATACTGGATGGTTCCGTACAAATCTTCCGGTTCACCAAAACGACCAAACGGAGTATGAGCAATGATAGTCTTTGCACGGTCAGTCAGAGAACCATCGGGATTGGTCAACAGAGTACGATTCTGTTCAGTCAGGAAGAATCCCGGCGCAATTGCATTTACGCGCAAACCATCACCAAATTTCAAAGCCAGTTCACCAGCCATATATTTAGTAAAATTAGCGATAGCAGCTTTGGCCGTTCCGTAACCTACTACGCGAGTCAACGGACGAAGAGCCGATTCTGAACAGAAGTTTACAATACTACCTTTCTTCTGATCAACCATGATACTGGCAAATACCATCGTAGGCAAAACTGTTCCGAAGAGGTTCAGATCTACCACCTTTTTAAAAGCATCGATCTCAAGGTCAAAGAAAGTCTTATCCGGCGCAATGGTAGCTCCCGGCATATTTCCTCCGGCAGCATTCAGCAATACGTCGATACGTCCGTAAGCTTTCATAATTTCAGCTTTATTCCCTTCAAGTACTTCCTTATTCATCACATCAGTATAAAGGAACATTGCATCCCCTCCATCGGCTTTAATGCCCTGTACAAGTGCATTTCCAGCTTCTTCACTACGATCAAGAATTATAATCTTAGCACCTTCTTTTGCCAGATAGGCGGCAATACCTTTACCTAAAATACCGGCACCACCGGTGATTACAACAACTTTGTCTTTTACACTAAATAATTCGTTCATGATTCTCTGTTTTATTAAGTTATAATTTATTGTTCAAATAATATTTCAGATTCTCTTTAATGAGAATATCTATCGGCATCAGATTTACTTTTTCAGGGTCTTGTTTCAACACAAGATGATTACACAAAGACTTAATGCCGTTATATCCTTGTTGTTCGGGACGTTGGGCTATCAAAGCAGTAATCACTCCCTCGGAGAGTAATTCTGTGTTTTTATCAATCAAGTCGTATCCCACCAGTTTTATATTTTTCAGCCCTCTTTCTTTGAGATAATTCCCTAAAATATAACAGGTTGAATTGAATATAACAGCTCCTTCTATCCGGGGGTTATCACAAAATATCTTATCCAGTTTTGCAAAATTATATTCAGAATTAGCAATCTTTAGCTCAACCTCATGCAGTTTTCCTCCAAATCCATTCTCGTTCAGGTATTGTAAAAAGCCTTCTTTACGGTTCCTCCCCTGATTGGAATCATTCTTTCCATTATGAATGATCCGGGATATCAGAATGTCCGGTTGATTGCCAATCTGACTCGTCAGTAGCTTGGCTGCAATAAATCCTGCATCAAAAGATTCTGTACCAAAATAGGCCAATTGGTGCTCACCCGCGATATTGGAATCCACATAGACATAAGGGATATTTCTGATATCGAGCATACGGGAAAGGCGACTCACAGAATCGGTAAATAAGGTAGCAATCAGTACTCCATCTATCTCTTCTTCATCAAAGAGATTGCGTACAATCACATCAAAGGTATTATTATCGTACTGATTAAAAAAGAGTTTGGTTACATTGATATTATAAAGTTCCGTCTCGGAAGCGGCTTTATCTATCCCTTCGGAAATGGCTTCCCAATACTCTCCCGGCTCAAAAGAGGGAGTGATAGCAATAAAATGATATTGTTTCTTGGAAGCGAGAGAACGTGCCATCAGATTGGGCTGGTAGTTTGCCTTTTCAAGGATGGCCTTTACTTTTTTCTCATTCTCTTCGGATACACGCCCACGATTGTGGATCACCCGATCTACCGTACCAACGGATACCCCTGCCATTTCGGCAATGTCTATAATACGAATATTTGAAGATTCTTTATTCATAGGATAAATAGCTTAAACTCTATTTTTCTTCTGCAAAAGTAAGATGAATAATCTGAATAAGCAACAATGTGTGCGCACACACGTTGCGCATATAAAAAGTTATATATCTATAATTCAGCAAATTAAAGCAACATCAACGAATAAGAATATGTTGTCAAACATATAAAGAACTTAAGTTTAGCTTTCGTTAAACTATAATAGTATAATCGGTTGATATATTGGTTCGTTATTCTTCAACCTGTTTTATTCTATTTTAAGTAATATACCTCTTAATGGTGATTGCAGCGTATTACATCCACGACATTTTCCATGCATAGATTACCTAATCATAGTGATTGTGCAGAATCTAAATAATAAAGACCTTTGCAAAGTTTTAAAAACAAATAATAATAAAAGCACATTGAAAACAAAAAGATTTAAACTGGTTCTCCTATTTTTAATAACTCTCAGCCTGTTTTCTGTCTCTGCACAAAAACAGAGAGCAATGTTGTCAGGGAAAATTATATCTACCGAAACCAAAGAAACCATTGACTTTGCCACCGTCTATTTAAAAGGTACCACCTTTGGCTGTACCACCAACGAAAAAGGCATTTATCACTTAAAGGCTCCGGCCGGTCATTATACATTGGTTGTGTCTGCTGTGGGTTTTGAAACAGTAGAGAAAAAAGTAGAACTGACACAAGATGAGAGAAACAAACTAAATATTATGATCAATCCGGCTACTACCGAACTGGATGAAGTAGTAGTGACCTCTACGGGTGTAAGCCGAATAAAAAGATCGGCATTTAATGCTGTAGCAGTAGATACGAAAGAACTTCAGAA
This sequence comes from Bacteroides sp. 41_26, assembly GCF_949740115.1. Lineage (NCBI taxonomy): Bacteria > Pseudomonadati > Bacteroidota > Bacteroidia > Bacteroidales > Bacteroidaceae > Bacteroides > Bacteroides sp. 41_26. The sequence goes on along the minus strand of NZ_CATJGZ010000070.1, from coordinate 35,746 downwards.
TACCACAAAGAATCTAAGTGACGCACTAACCAAAGCACCGGGAATGAAACTCCGTGAATCGGGTGGTGTAGGTTCGGATATGCAACTCATGCTTGACGGTTTCAGCGGTAAACACGTCAAGGTATTTATTGATGGCGTACCTCAGGAGGGTGTGGGAAGCTCTTTTGGATTGAATAATATCCCCGTGAACTTTGCTGATCGCATCGAAGTATATAAAGGGGTAGTACCGGTAGGTTTTGGAACTGACGCCATTGGTGGTGTCATTAATATTGTCACCAACAAAAAACGCCAGCGTTGGTTTCTGGATGCATCTTATTCTTACGGATCGTTCAATACTCACAAATCATACGCCAACTTCGGACAGACTTTCAAAAATGGATTTACTTATGAAATCAATGCTTTCCAGAACTATTCGGATAACGACTACTATGTGGATTCTCCTGTAGAAGATTTCGAAACCGGCAGAATTGACAGAGATAAGAAGATGCGTGTGAAGCGTTTCAACGATACCTATCATAATGAAGCCGTTATCGGTAAACTCGGAGTAGTAGACAAGAAATGGGCAGATCGGCTGATGTTTGGTTTTACCTACTCCAATATGTACAAAGATATCCAGACAGGCGTACGTCAGGAGATTGTATATGGCCAGAAGCATCGTAAAGGACATTCGCTGATGCCCTCGTTGGAGTACAACAAGCGTAACCTGTTTACAAGAGGTCTGGATGTTGTGTTAACGGCCAATTACAACAAAAATATGACAACGAATGTGGATACCGCTTCGTATAAGTACAACTGGTATGGAGATAAGAAGTTACTGAATTCACCGGGAGAACAATCCAATCAGTATTCAAAAGCGGATAACAATAACTGGAACGGTACTTTAACCCTTAATTATCGTATCGGCAAGGCTCATATGCTGACTTTCAATCATGTGTTAAATACCTTCCATCGCTCTAATACATCTCTGCTTGCCAAAGAAGAACAAAAAGATGCCATTGCCAAAGAGACCCGTAAAAATATTTCCGGTTTGTCTTATCGCCTGATGCCATCTGAAAAATGGAATCTCTCCGTATTTGGTAAATACTACGACCAGTTTGTGGCAGGTCCGATAGCTACGACTACCAACCAAGATAAATATGTACGTACCACCCGTAGCATCAATTCCATGGGTTACGGAGCAGCAGGTACCTATTTCATTCTATCCGGTTTACAGGTGAAGGTATCTTATGAGAAAGCCTACCGTCTGCCCACCATCGAAGAGATGTTCGGTGATGAAGACCTGGAGATGGGAGACATCGGTATCAAACCGGAGAGCAGTGATAACCTAAACCTTAATCTGAGTTATAATAAAACTTTCGGTAAGCATTCCGTATACGTAGACGGAGGGTTGATATATCGTAATACAAAAGATTATATCCAACGTAATATTGCAGATCTGAGTGGAGGGAAATATGCCGCTACTTATATTAACTATGGCAAAGTATTGACAAAAGGATATAACATCTCCGCCCGTTATGGGTTCGGAAAATGGTTGAGTATAGGAGGTAATTTCACACAAATGAATGTACGTGACAACATGAAAACCTCCATTTCCAGCAACGCAGCCAATCTTGCCTATGGTGAACGTATGCCCAACCTACCCTATATGTTTGCCGATTCGGATGTATCCTTCTACTGGCGGAATCTCTGGAAGAAAGGCAATACACTGACCATGTCTTATGACAATCAGTATTTGCATAGTTTCACTTATTATTCATCCAATCTTGGTTCAAATAAAGGTGATTATGTGGTACCCAATCAATTCTCACACAATCTGGCACTCTCATATAGCCTTCAGAATGGCCGGTATAATATATCGTTTGAGTGCCGTAACTTCACGAACGAGAAATTGTATGATAACTTCAGCCTTCAAAAAGCCGGACGTGCATTCTATGGAAAGGTTCGCATACATTTTGGAAACTAAAAAACAATAAGTAATGGTTCAAAATTATATGATACTATTATTGAAACGCAGATTGTCGCAGATTCACGCAAAGCATATCATCGCTCAAGTATAGCGCAGCCATTTAATCTGCGAAAATCTGCGATCATTTGCGTTTCAATAAAACACTATCATTGTATGAACTAAATTTGAAGTACTACTTAGATAAAAATAAATAACAAATCGTTTTAAATTAAAAATAACATGAAGAAAAACTTCTTTTTGAATGGACTATTTGCAACAGCAATGGTCGGGGTGACATTGACAGCCTGCTCAGATGACGAACAGGGTAATGGAGCAGGTACTGTAGGCAAAGGTGAATATGTAATCGCAGCCTCTGTCACTGCCTCCGGAAATACAACTAACGTTCTGCTGACTTCCGAAACTTTAAACGGAGGAACTGTTTCTACTATAAATAATGGCCTTGTGAACGATGGTGCAACCCAATGGGTATTTTATAAAGACCAATATCTGTATGGGTTGACATACAATCAGGGAAATGCCGGCACAACCCGGTCGTATTTCATGAATGCCAACTATGAGGTACAGGCACGCTCAGGAGAATATGCCGTCAAGAGATTTACCACCTACGGTATCTATGACAAGTATATCATGACTTCTTCCACCGGCGACGGACCTACGGAATATGCTGACGAGAATGGATATTTGCCAAAGATGTTTTTATTATCTTATCTGGATGTAGCAGCCGAAACATTTACGACCAATAATACCCAAAATAAAGCATACATGTCAGAAAACTTTTTGGGTAATGGCGAATTTGTAACACTTGCAGGTATCCTGGAACATAACAATAAAATTTATAGTGCTGCAGTTCCAATGGGTTTGAGCCAATATGGTGGAAAAGCCAACGGGGGTCAATGGATATTGCCGGGTAACGAAGATCTGGTAAAAACTGAAGATGGTGGTTCGAACAGTAGCAGCTATAAAAAGGGAGAACTACAGTGGACACAATACCCTAACGAATGCTGGGTAGCAATTTTTGATGACGAGACGCTTACAACTAAGAAGCTTATCAAAACAGAACAGATCAGTTATGCCTGTGGCCGTATGAAGTCTCAGTACTACCAGACCATCTGGAGCGCAGATAACGGCGATATCTATGTATTCTCCCCTAGCTATGCCAAGACAATGAGTGATGCCCGTCAACGGACTACACTGGATGCCGGAGTGGTACGTATCAAAGCCGGAACAGAAGAATTTGATCCGAACTACTATTATAGCATTGAAGCACAAAGCGGCGGGAAGTCTTTCCTCCGTTGCTGGCACCTCACAGAAGATTATTTCCTGATGTTGATGTACGACCGTCCTTTAAGTGAAGAAGATTTTGTTGCCAACCAACTGGCTATTTACAAAGGAACAACCGGAAAACTTACTTATGTAGATGGCCTGCCATCAGCTGATCAGATCTCTGGTTTCGGTAATACCCCGTATACAGAAAACGGTTTCACTTATATCACAGTTACAACTACTACCGGCCATCCTGCTATCTACAAGATTGACCCGACAAATGCTACCGCAACAATGGGTATAGCAGTAGAAGCAACACAAGTCAGCGGTGTTGGTAGATTGAAGGTAAAATAAATAATAGCATAAAATAAACAGATTGAAGAGCCTGCAAGCCTTATGTACTGCAGGCTCCTTTCATGACCTTACTAAAGAAGATATATGAAGAAGATATTTCGCCAAATACATCTCTGGCTTTCTATTCCTTTCGGCTTAATCATTACTGTCATCTGCTTCTCCGGAGCAGCTTTAGTTTTCGAGAATGAAATTATGGAATTGTGCCGGCACGACTTTTATTATGTCAGTAAAGTAGAAGAGACTCCCCTACCCGCTGGAGAACTGGTACAGAAAGTAGCAGCAACTCTGCCTGATAGTATATCAGTGACGGGAATCAGCATTTCATCCGATCCGGCAAAAGCATATCAGGTCAACCTCTCCAAACCCAGACGGGCATCTGTATATATTGATCAGTATACAGGTGAAATAAAAGGAAAATATGAACGTGCTCCGTTTTTTACGACCATGTTCAAGCTACACAGATGGTTGCTGGATAGCATGAAACCAGATGGAGGCATCTTTTGGGGTAAGATGATTGTTGGCGTCAGCACGTTGATGTTTGTCTTTGTGCTGATATCCGGAATTATTATCTGGATTCCACGTAATGCCAAAGCTCTGAAAAACAGCCTTAAAATTTCAGTGAATAAAGGCTGGAGAAGATTCTGGTATGATTTGCATATAGCAGGTGGACTGTACACATTTATCTTCTTACTCGTACTGGCTCTCACCGGACTGACCTGGTCTTTCGGTTGGTATCGCACTGGATTCTATAAAGCATTTGGCGTAGAAGCCACACAAGGAACCTCTTCTCAGGAAACGACCTCTCAGACATCAAATAAAGAACGACAGGGAGAAAGAAACAAAGAAAGCAACAAAGATGGACGTCACAGAGGAGACGAAAAAAGATATAGCCGGAGCGAAGGCCGTAATCGAAGCGAAAGTCACAATCGTGGTGAAGATCGTGAAGAAAGAAGAGGAAACAGAGAATATTCTCCTTACGCCTTGTGGCAAAAAGTATACGAACAACTGAAAGTTCAAAATCCCGATTATAAACAAATCACTGTATCAAACGGTACAGCAAACGTCTCTTTCAACCGTTTCGGTAATCAACGTGCATCAGACCGTTACAGTTTTAATCCGAGAAATGGAGAAATAACTGAGGCTACACTTTATAAAGACCTGGATAATTCTGGCAAGATACGTGGCTGGATTTTCTCTGTACATGTAGGTAGCTGGGGAGGTATGTTTACCCGGATTCTGAGTTTTATAGCTTCACTGTTAGGTGCTACCTTACCCCTGACAGGATATTATCTATGGATAAAAAAAGAAATAGCCCGCTCGGCAAGGAAAAGAAGAAAATGATGCATTCATCAAACACAGGGCTTGTTAATATTGTTAACACGTTTTTTAACACTCTATTTTTTGCTTTACAAAAGTGTACTATTTAGTACATCAGGAATGTACAGTTAAGTATGGCAAAAGTGTACAATTAACACTCACAGAAATGTACACTTTTGCCTACCTCTAAAAAGAGGTTTATATTCGTTATAAATCAAGCAATTACATAAGATCAAGAATCCATACTCCATCTTAATATTTCCTCTGAAAGGATCTTTATAATTACTTTTTTGGTAACTATACATTTATCGAATGAAGCATAGCTATTATGTATCGAAGAAATCATTGGAAATAATAAATTAACAACATTAACAGCGTTTCTTAATCATAAATTTTAGTCTAACAAGAGTACGTACTTTTTATAGATAAGAGTACGTACTCTTCTTATATAAAAGTACGTATTTAACACACACTTAAATACGTACTTTTACAGCATAAAGAACACATTATTTAACCACACTGTCATTCAATAATTTACATTCATATTTACTCTTTACCATCCATAACCTTCAACGACAATTATCAGTCAATAAGTACTGTTTTGATAACTGAGAACGAATAGAAAAAACTGTTCGAAAATAAATATTTATCAAAATGAACCTGATGAATGACAATTAATTACTATGTTTGCAACAAGATATTTAACGAAGATAAAAAACTATTTTATGCAACCAACAGTAAATAAAACACCACGTATTGAAGTGATAGATGCCTTGAGAGGATTTGCCGTAATGGCAATTTTATTGGTACACAGTTTAGAACATTTTATATTTCCTGTCTATCCGACCGATTCGCCCGAATGGCTGAACATTCTTGATAACGGAACACTTAATGTAGTATTCTCACTCTTTGCCGGAAAGTCTTACGCAATATTTGCTTTACTTTTCGGATTTACATTTTATATCCAATGCCACAATCAAGAGAAGAAGGGAAAAGATTTTGGTTATCGCTTTCTTTGGAGGTTAGTATTATTAGTTGGTTTTGCTACCATAAACGCCGCATTCTTTCCTGCGGGAGATGTATTACTGCTTTTCTCTATTGTGGGGATTGTATTGTTCTTAGTGCGGAAATGGAGTAATAAAGCTATTCTGATCACAGCAATCTTTTTCCTGTTACAGCCCATTGAGTGGTACCATTATCTGATGAGTTTATTCAATCCGTCATATACGTTGCCCGATTTGGGTGTGGGTGCAATGTATCAGGAAGTGGCCGATTATACCAAAGCAGGTAACTTTTGGGATTTCATTGCAGGTAATGTCACTCTGGGACAAAAAGCCAGTCTGTTTTGGGCTATCGGAGCAGGACGTTTTCTGCAAACAGCCGGACTTTTCTTAATGGGCCTGTACATCGGCAGAAAAGAGTTGTTCGTAACCACCGACTCGCATCTTCGTTTTTGGATTAAAACGCTCATTGTTGCTGCCATATGTTTTGCCCCCCTCTATTCACTAAAAGAGTTGATTATGCAAAGCGAAAGTGACATAGTCAAACAGACAGTTGGTACTGCTTTTGATATGTGGCAAAAGTTTGCATTTACGTTTGTCCTGGTTGCCTCCTTTGTGATCCTGTATCAAAAAGAAAAATTCAGAAAGGCGGTAACAAACCTACGTTTTTATGGAAAAATGAGTCTTACCAATTATATCAGTCAATCTATCATGGGAGCTATCATTTATTTTCCGTTCGGATTTTACCTGGCTCCTTACTGTGGCTATACAGTCAGTCTGATTATCGGTATTGTCCTTTTCTTACTGCAAGTCCGGTTCTGTAAATGGTGGCTATCTAAACATAAACAAGGACCTTTGGAAAGTGTCTGGCATAAATGGACATGGTTATTGGCTGAAAAGTAATGAATATATTTCACCACAGAGTTATTTGTTTAAGTAGTTAATTCATACTATAACAGCGTTTTATTAAAACGCAGATGATCGCAGATTAACGCAAATTAAGAGACAGTTGTTCTTCCTCTTTATATTCTTTGCGAAAATCTGCGATCATCTGCGTTTCAATAATTAATCATCGCTTGTCGTACCTCCCCGTGCGGGAAGCACCCGAAAGCCTACAAATTCGGATTGGCATCGATCTCAGCTTTCGGGATAGCATACAGATAGTTGATACTGTTTGGCACAAATGCATCTCCTCCGGAGAATGTAAGGAACCAATGCCCTAACGGAGTGCGTTTGGCAAATCCTCCTCCTTCCTGCCAGGCATCTACTTGCTGCGCCTGCTCTTCGACGGAAAGTGCAACACGCTTCACAGACTGCTGTGTACGCAAGATATCAGTAATACTGAAACCCTCTCCCCAAAGTTCACGACGACGCTCCATCAGGATCTCATCGACAACATCGTCCTGTGATTTACCTGTTAAATCATAGTCACCCAATCCGCGGGCATGGCGCAATTCATTTAATGGTATTACCGCTTTCTCCGGGAAGCCTTCACGGGCAAGAGCCTCAGCCTCTATCAGAAGCATCTCGGAGGCACGCATCAACACGATATCGGCAGTATCATCTGCACGCATATGGAACTTTTTATAACCCAGATATCCCTCACGCATCCACTGGAATAATCCCAAACGAATATCTCCTTCGGAGAATGTATCCCTGAAATGAGGATCGGCCATGAAACTACTGTAAGCACCTACATAGGTTGCGTCCAGGTAATAAAAGTTATAGGAAGCATCGGATTGGGCAAGTGTCTGCGGATGCCCCCAGATCCATTCTTTATTAGATACGTTGTTGAATCCTTCGTATTCGGCAGTCGTTGTCATCAGCGAATATCCCTGACGGGCAGCGGCGGCGGCCTTTGCAGCCTCCTCCCATTGTCCGGTCAACAGATAGGCACGGGCAAGCAGTCCATTGACAACATTGGTATTCGGCTTGAATTTCTGCCCATCCCCTTTGCGGGTATAGTTCTTCAAATAACTCTGTGCCAGGTTAAGATCATCAAAAACGCGTTGATACACCTGGGCTACAGTAGATTTCGCTTTAGGTACCGTTTCACTTGTAGTGGGTTCTGTATAAATAGGTACACAGGGAGCCGCGGGATCTTTCAGGTAAGTGAACTGATAGTGTTGCGCCAGATGAAGGTAACAAAACGCCCGCAAAGCAAGTGCCTGTCCTTTTGCCTGAAGAAATTCTTCCGAATCACCATCAATAGCAATGGCGGTATTACAGTTATCAATCGTTTTATAAATGAGATACCAGGCAAAAGAGGTTCGGCTATTGTTCGGTATTGCTATATCATTGAACTGATAAGATGAATTAAACCCATAAGCAGGGCGGGAAACGACATCATCCGCCATCATATCGTCCTGGCACTGAAGAGCACGATAACCAATATTGGCATAGGTTGTGCCATACTCAAACAGATTATACCAGGCACCATTAAACAATCGTTCGGCATTACCGGGTACACTAACCTCATCGGAACTAACAGAGTCCGTGGGTTCTTTATCAAGAAAGTCACCACTACATCCCGCCAATAAAAGCAGGAAAGCAATATAAGGATAGATATATTTTTTCATAAACCATAAATTAATTAGTAGTTAGTAGTTGGGAGTTAGAATCCTAAAACGTCACATTCACTCCTCCCGAGAAAGTTCTCATTGCAGGATAACGATAATAGGTCAGTCCGCTAATGCCTTGTTCCGGATCGAGCCCCTGATTACGATGAATAGTAAACAAGTTATCACTTTGTACGAAAACCTGTACATTACTCAACGACGCCCGGTTGACAAGCTGTTTCGGCAATGTGTAAGAGAGTGTAAGGTTCTTCAGCCTCATGTAGGAATTGTTCTGTAAGAAACGTGTAGAGTAGGAAGTCCAGTTATTGGAAGTAGTACCCAATGCCGGAACATCCGTATACCGATTCTCCGGTGTCCAGCGATCCAATATCTCTTTTGACCATGAACGCCCTTCGGCACTACCATTATGCAGAATCATAGTGATATCACGATTCATGATATACCCACCTACGCTATAGGCAAAGATCGCCGAAAGCTCGATGCCCTTATAAGAAAACGCTGTATTGAAACCACCATATATCTTGGGCAAAGATGACTTGTTGACATAATAATCAGTAGCATCTTTATACACATTGGTCGTACCGCGACCTATCACATTTTCATCCTTATCGAGTATATCCATATACCACAACGGATCTCCGTTTTCCGGGTCTACCCCAGCCCATTCCTTCGTGTAGAAATCATAGACGGAACGCCCCTCTTTTAGCTTGTTCACCCCTACCGGAGGCATGTCTTTCAAAGGTAGTTCGGTGACTACGTTCTTGTAATGTGTCAGGTTGAAACCAAGTTTCCACATGAAATCCTTTGTATGGATCACCGTACCATTCAGCGTCAGTTCGATACCGGTATTTTTCAGTGCCCCCACATTTTCATCAACCGAACTATATCCCATAGAAGGAGCTACAGGACGTGAATAGAGCAAGTCTTTGGAACGGCGTTGGAAGAAATCAAACGAACCGGATACACGGTTGTTCCATAAAGAGAAATCCACACCCACATTGAAGTTGAGATTGGTTTCCCACTTCAGCTTCGGAGTGGCAATGCGGTCGGATACAAGTGCATTCTCCCCCAGGTTGGATACAATGGCATAAAGTCCTTTGCTGGCATAGTAAGTACCTAAGTTATCATTTCCCTGTGCTCCGTAACTGGCTTTTAAAGTCAAAGCCGAAAGCCAATCGGAAGTAGAAACCATGAAGTCTTCACGATCGATACGCCAGGAAGCTCCTACCGACCAGAAATTACCCCAACGGGTCTCCGGTGCAAAACGGGAAGAACCGTCACGGCGGTAAGAGGCAGAAAAGAAGTATTTGTCCTGGTAATCATACAGGAACTGAGAGAAATAACCCACCAGGGCATAATCAATCCGATAACCGGAACCTCCGGTGAGTTGCGAACCAACTACCAGTTCGGGCATATTAGGTAACGCCATTTTCGTACGGGAAGCAGAAAGTTCATCATAACGGTAGGAATAAGCTTCCTGCCCAACAAGTATATTGAAGTGGTGCTCACCAATCGTCTTATCATAAGTTGCAATATTGTTCCACGTCCAGGAGAAGGTACGGGTGTTGACACGACTTGAGCCACCTCCGGTAGTGACCGAAGGACCGATAAGGGAATTTGTGAAATCGAGAGAATTGTAATTGATAAGGTCGAAATTAAAACTCGTCTTGAACTTCAAACCGGGAATAAAGGTAACTTCCAGAAAAGTACGTCCCGAAAACTCATCTTTCATCCGTTCGGACTTATCGAGCGGAAGAGTAGCGGGCAGGTTCCAGTTTGCCATAGAACCGGAAGGACGATAGGGCCCGAAATCAGGAACAGGACTTCCATCCTTATAAATGATACTTCCATCATTGGGGTTTACCTCGTAGATGGGATAGAAACCGGGCATCGTACGTCCTGCATTGATCACATTACTGGTCTTCGTATCCGAAGATACCGGATAGTTCTGCATGGAATGCGCAAAGCTCATGTTAACACCACCCTTCAGCCAGGAGGTCATTTCACTGGTGATGTTGGAACGCAGGTTGAAACGCTGATATCCGGATTCAAGCGCAATACCCTTATCATTCAGATAACCGGCGGAAAAGAAATACTGATTCTTCTGTCCGCCTCCGGATACATTGAGGTTAAGCTCCGTACGCAAAGCTTGCTGTTCCATAGCATCACTCCAATCAAAATCCCACAGAGGGGTAGCACCGTCTACAAGTTTGCCATCCGTGCCTACAGGTTGTGAATAATTGGGTCCATAAGGGTTGGGACCGTCTCCCATAAGTTTGGTTACCAGATCTTTTGACGCCTGTGCGGCGGCTGTAGCAGGAGTATAGTTCTGCGTATCCTTGGCATATTGATTGCGCAAGGCTTCCCAATAGAGTTGGAAATAATCATTTGTGCCTATACGGTCATAATCACGTACGGCACGATTGGAACCACCGAAGGAGGCTTTTACATTGACGGTTGTTTTAGAGTCTGTTTGTCCCTGTTTAGTGGTGATAATAATGACTCCATTGGCACCACGTGAGCCGTAAAGAGCAGCCGAAGCAGCATCTTTCAGCACTGTCATGGAGGCAATATCATCCGGATTGATAGCGTTGACGGAACCATCAAAAGGCACACCATCCACTACATAGAGCGGTGCACTGGAAGCATTGATAGACCCGATACCACGGATACGTATCTCGGCATCCGTACCGGGTTGCCCGCTGGAAGCACTTGCCTGCACACCGGAAACAGTACCTTCAAGAGCACGCGAAACACTGGCTACCTGTAGTTTGGCTATCTCATCTCCTTTTACAGTAGAAGCGGCTCCGGTAAAGCTATATTTTTTGGCTGTGGCATAAGCTACTACCATGACCTCGTCCAGTTCCTTACTGTCGGATTCAAGAGTAACATCAATGGTACTCCGTCCGTTCACAGGCTTCTCTGCCGTCTTTAACCCTACAAAGCGGAAAACAAGTATCCCATCGGCAGGGGCAGATATAGAATATTTTCCATCGATATCGGTAATGGTACCGGTAGTGGCACCTTTTACCTGTACGGAAACACCGGGTAATGGTTCTCCGTCGGATATTACGGTGCCCGAAACACGTTTCTCCTGTTGTATGGCCGCCTGCAACGATACAGATACAACAAAGACCAGAAACGCTACTAATAGACGTAGATTGATTCTCATATTTTCTTGTGGTTTAGGATTTATTTACGTGAGGTATCTAACATTACATGGCCTTGTTTTGTTTAAGATACGAAACAAAATTTAAAGGAAGATTGCACAAACGGGAAGGAAGTATTAATTTCGCGAATGATGAGGTTGAAGTTGGTAGTTAGTAGTCAGTAGTTAGTAGTTAGAATCTATGTAGCATATCAGCGTTGTCATTCCGAAAGGATTCTAACTACTTACTACTAAATTCTAACTACTTATTAAAATAGTATGAAACAACTTGTAATTTGTCTGTTGGTGATATTGCCTCTCTCTTTGTTCGCTCAGAATGAAGAGAGCAACATCGTCATGCCGGACAGTGTGAAGACAACCAAACGTCCCAACGGATTTATAAGAGCTTTCAACTATCTGTTCAACCCCAGTGATATCGATACTACTTATATCAGCCCCAACCGTTACAACTATGCACTGATGCTGGACCACTTCACCAACTACGAATATTATAGTTTAAGCAGTAGTACTCCTCAGTCACAACGGTTACGGTTCTCTCCCAACCCCCGCAATAAGATAGGTCCCTACTTCGGTTGGCGCTGGATATTCCTGGGATGGTCTATAGACACCGACGGGCTTTATGGCAAACAGAAAGGAAAAAGAAAAGGAACGGAGTTTGATTTAAGTCTTTACAGTTCCAAATTAGGGGTGGATATTTTCTATCGACGCACCGGTAACGACTACCGGATACACAAAGCGGACGGTTTTGATGACATGCCCGATAATTATTCCGAAAGTTTTGATGGATTGAAAGTAGATATAAAAGGGCTGAATGCATTTTACGTATTCAACTATCGCCGCTTTTCCTATCCGGCAGCTTTCAGCCAAAGCACTAACCAAAGGCGCAGTGCCGGATCGATGATTGCAGGGTTCTCTATCTCAACACATCATCTGAACTTCGATCCTACCAAATTGCCGCAAACTATTCAGGAAAGCCTGAATGAAGATATGAGAGTGGAACACATCAAATACACAAATATCAGCCTCACTCTCGGTTATGCCTACAACTGGGTGTTTGCACGCAACTGGCTCGCCTGCCTCTCACTGACACCTGCCATAGCCTACAAAACCTCACGGATTGAAAAAGTACAAACAGAAACAAACGACTGGTACCAAAACTTCAACATAGATTTCATACTGCGTGCAGGGGTAGTTTACAACAACAGCAAATATTTTGCCGGGACCTCCTTTGTGGGCAGAACCTATGATTACTACCGGAATAATTTCTCACTAAACAATGGCTTTGGTACACTGCAGGTATATGCAGGATTCAATTTTTATCTGAAGAAGCAATACAGGAAAAAGCACTAAGTAATAATCTGACAACAACTACTCCACCAGCCAACGACTGATATTTCGTGTTTCGGCACTGAACTCTACTCCCACCTTCACTATTTCACGTCCATCCGCCAGATAAGGTATCAGATAGCCCCTGTCATCAATCTGCAGTAAGGCTTGTTCTGCCGTACCATTCAGCTTAAACTCAAAGACATAAACCTGATCGGGAGTCTTTACCACAGCATCCGCCCTTCCACGGGCACTACGCACTTCTGCCTCGGTGAACTGCCCCATCAACTTGAACACCAGATAAAACACAACCTGATAATGGCGTTCTTTGTTTTCGTTCAACTCATAAGGGAAATCGGCAAAAAACGATTGAAGACGAGTGAGGAAAGCTGATACATCACCTGCCTGTAGTTCCTTGATGAACTTGCCAATGTAGAAACGTCGTTCTCCGTCCGGTATTGGTGTATAAAAAGGCAATATGAAATTCATAAAACCGTACTTCACTTCATCATTCGGAAAAGCCAAACGATACATCTTGAAACGCTTATCATACTCTTTTATCGTGAGATATCCACTCTGGTAGATTAACGGGATAGGATTACGTGCCTCTACCCGATATTCAGTAAAAGCGGTAGAAGATGCTTCCACGCCATCAATCAAAATACGAAGATCGTAGTCACTCTTTTTAAGCAGTTCAACGAGAAAAGTAGGTGTCCCGGTCTGGAACCAATAATCATTAAATTCTTTTGCTTTCAGCGCATTGAGCACACTAAACGGATTGAAAACGCCCTCTCCCGCAGGATGAAAATGATAACCATCATACATCCGGGTCATCTCATCCACCGTTTCTTCATAAGTGGTATCGTTAGCTCTGCCCAGCACTTCCAGCTCAGGCTGGAAAATCGAAATTAACTCATCCCGGGTAATACCACAAACAGTAGCATAGTCATACCACAGGCTGATATCCTGCAATTGGTTCAAATCACTGAATACACTTACCTGGGCAAATTTGGTCACTCCGGTAAGGAAAGCGAAACGCAGGTAACGATCGGAGCTTTTCAGTACGCCATAAAAAGCTTTCAGGGTCGTGCGATACTCATCCAGCAAAGCCTCATTCTGCATGGCCTGAAGCAAGGGCTTGTCGTATTCGTCTATCAGGACAACGACATTGCGCCCGGTTAATTCGGAAGCACGTCTAATAACTCCCATGAAACGGCTCGACAGGGTAGTTTCGTCAACTCCTTTTCCGTATTTCAGTTCCCATTGAGTTAAGTGGTTACTGAGAATGCTGTTCAGTCTTTCGGGAGTATCATACTTCTCGGCGTTCAAGTCGAGGTGCAGCACAGGATAGGTGATCCACTCTTTCTCCAAATCTTCGATAGCCAACCCCTTGAAAAGTTCTTTCTTCCCCTCAAAATAAGCCTCGAAAGTAGACAGCAACAAACTTTTCCCAAAGCGGCGGGGACGGCTCAGAAAATAAGGAGTACTGGTACTTACCATCTGCCAGACAAGCGCAGTCTTATCCACATAGAGATATCCCTCTTTACGCAACTTCTCGAAAGTCTGTATCCCGATGGGGAGTTTACGGCTTAAATCAATCATAAGGCTATTATTCTAGGTATGACATTAGTAGTACGCAAAGATAGGTCTTTATGTTCACATACTCAAAATTTCTTTGTACATTTGCCCCGTTCAAAACCTGAAAAAAGAATGAAAACGAACCGTCCGATCCATAGACCTGCCATCCGTTTCCGCTGTTGGAGCCGGAAGGGATATGCTGCCTTTGCCAGCCTGGGACACCAGGTTACCATCGGGCAGTTGCATCTCAACGTGACGGAACGTTCGCTCGCCAAGCAAAAAGCTGCTCAAACTATCCCTTATCATACATTTATGACACTTGAAGAACTTAAAGACCAGGTGCTGCAAGGCGTTGATATCACGCCCGAACAAGCGGCCTGGCTGGCTAATACAGCCGACAGGGAGGCGCTATATGCGGCTGCCCATGAGATTACCGTCGCCCGTGCACAGCGCGAATTCGACATGTGTTCCATCATTAATGCCAAGTCCGGACGTTGCCCGGAAAACTGTAAATGGTGTGCACAATCTTCTCACTACCAGACAAAAGCCGAGGTTTACGACCTCGTCAGTAAAGATGAATGCCTCCGACAGGCACAATACAACGAAGCACAGGGCATAGCCCGGTTCTCACTCGTCACCAGCGGACGAAAACCTTCCCCGAAACAACTTATTCAACTTCGTGACTCCACCCGCTACATGCGCAGGCATACTTCCATTCAGCTATGCGCCTCCTTAGGACTCCTCGAAGAAGATGAATTACAGGTACTCTATGACGCAGGTATCACCCGTTATCACTGTAACTTAGAAACGGCACCTTCCTATTTTCCGAAACTTTGCTCTACGCATACGCAAGAGCAGAAACTGGCTACACTCAATGCTGCACGCCGGGTAGGTATGGATATCTGTTGCGGCGGCATTATCGGTATGGGAGAAACACTGGAACAGCGTATTGAATTTGCTTTCACCCTCCGGGAACTTGGGGTACAGTCCATCCCGATCAACCTGCTCAGCCCGATCCCAGGTACCCCACTGGAACACGCAACACCGCTGACAGAAGAAGAGGTATTAACCGCTATCGCACTTTTCCGCTTTATCAACCCGACAGCCTATCTGCGCTTTGCCGGAGGACGTTCACAACTCTCTCCGGAAGCTATGAAACGGGCTTTACATATCGGTATCAACTCGGCTATCGTGGGAGATTTACTAACTACACTCGGCTCAAAAGTATCGGAAGACAAGCAGATGATTTGTGCAGCAGGATACGGGATGGGAGAAGGGAGAAGGGAGAAGGGAGAAGGGAGAAGGAAAGAGAGGGAGGATGGGTTCGATCGGGAACATTTGTGGCATCCTTATACTTCGACCACGAATCCATTGCCGGTATATAAGGTAGAACGGGCAGAAGGGGCTACAATTACACTGAGTGACGGGCAGGTGCTTGTAGAAGGAATGTCGTCGTGGTGGTGTGCGGTACATGGATACAATCATCCGGTATTGAATGAAGCGGTACGGGAGCAGTTGGAGAAAATGTCGCACGTAATGTTTGGCGGACTGACACACGATCCGGCCATTGAATTGGGAAAGCTGTTGCTCCCTCTGGTTCCTCCCTCGATGCAGAAGATATTTTATGCAGACTCCGGATCGGTGGCAGTAGAGGTAGCACTGAAAATGGCCGTGCAATACTGGTATGCCGCCGGGAAGGCAGAAAAGAATAATTTCATTACCATACGCAGCGGATATCATGGTGATACATGGAATGCAATGTCTGTTTGTGACCCCGTAACAGGGATGCACTCGCTGTTCGGATCAGCACTGCCGGTACGTTATTTTGTACCTCAACCCGCCTCACGTTTCGATGGCGAGTGGAATCCGGAAGATATTCTCCCTCTGAAAGAACTGATAGAAACACGTTCCGACGAGCTCGCCGCACTTATCCTTGAACCGATTGTACAGGGGGCAGGCGGTATGTGGTTTTACCATCCCCGGTATTTACAGGAGGCAGCTAAACTTTGCCATGAGCACAATCTGTTACTTATCTTTGATGAAATAGCTACCGGCTTCGGACGTACAGGAAAGCTCTTTGCCTGGGAACATGCCGGAGTAGAACCGGATATCATGTGCATCGGCAAGGCACTGACCGGAGGATATATGACACTGTCTGCCGTATTGGCAACCAATGAAGTGGCGGATATGATTTCCAATCATGCACCGGGAGCTTTTATGCACGGCCCTACATTTATGGGGAATCCGCTGGCTTGTGCCGTAGCTTGTGCTTCGGTACGCCTGTTATTAGAGTCCGGTTGGCAAGAAAATGTGCGCCGTATCGAAGAGCAACTGAAGCGGGAACTGGCTCCGGCACGTTCACTTCCGGCCGTAGCAGATGTACGGATACTGGGTGCTATCGGAGTTATTGAGACACGTCAGCCGGTAGACATGGCATACATGCAACGGAGGTTTGTCGAAGAGGGTATCTGGGTGCGTCCTTTCGGAAAGCTGGTATACCTCATGCCCCCGTTTATCATCACGCCGGAACAATTAAGTAAACTTACGAGTGGAGTTATCAAAATAATGAGTAATTGAGTAGTTAAGTAGTCAAGTAGTAAGTAGAATACATTAGGCGAGTCATTTCTACTTGACTACTTGACTACTTACTACTAATTAATAAATAAGTTAAAGAATTATGACCACCATCGAACAGATGCAACAAGAGTTGCAGGAACTGAAAGAGAAAAGCAATCTACGAAAGCTTCCTGCCATTACACACGAAGGCAGAAACGTTATTGTAGACGGGCGACGGATGCTGAACCTCTCTTCAAACGACTATTTAGGATTGGCAAACGATAGGAAACTGCGCCAGGAGTTCCGGGAAACCCTGACCACGGAGACTTTTCTGCCCACCTCTTCCTCTTCACGTCTGCTGACGGGGAACTTCAGTATTTATGATCGGTTGGAGCAGCAACTTGCCGATAGCTTCGGCACCGAAGCGGCATTGACATTCAACAGCGGATATCATGCCAATACAGGTATCCTGCCGGCAGTAAGCAATACGCACACGCTCATCTTAGCAGACAAACTGGTACATGCCAGCCTGATAGACGGCATACGCCTATCGGCAGCAAAATGTATCCGGTACCGCCACAATGAATACAACCAGTTGGAACGTCTTTTACAGGTGAATCATTCGGAATACGAACGCATTATCGTCGTCACCGAAAGTATCTTTAGTATGGATGGTGACGAAGCCGATCTCCGGGAACTGGTTCGTTTGAAAAAACAATATCCCAATGTACTGTTGTATGTAGATGAGGCTCATGCCTTCGGAGTACGCGGACAGAGAGGACTGGGATGTGCAGAAGAGCAGGATTGCATCAACGATATCGACTTTCTGGTAGGTACATTCGGTAAGGCACTGGCTTCGGCAGGAGCCTATATCGTCTGCCGGAAAGTGATACGGGAATACCTTATTAACAAGATGCGTACTTTCATCTTCACCACGGCATTGCCTCCGGTGACAGTACAGTGGACTTCCTTCATGCTGGAACGTCTGGCAGGCTTCCGGCAAAGACGTGAAACCCTGCGGTTCCTTAGTAATCAACTCAGGGAAGCCCTGAAAAACAAAGGATATGACTGCCCTTCAACCAGTCACATCGTGCCGTTGATAACAGGAGAAAGCTGTGTGGCCATCCGGAAGGCGGAAGAACTACAACGCAAAGGATTCTATGCTTTGCCCGTACGCCCGCCTACGGTACCGGAAGGCACCTCACGTATCCGGTTCTCGCTGACGGCAGAGATCAGAGAAAGTGAAATGGAGAAATTAATAAATGAAATATCAAAAGTCGAAGAACCTGTTTAAATTTTCCTCAAAAGAAGATACTAAGATGCCAACCGTTACTTCCGTTTTGTCTGAATATATAAGTTTAAACAATATGGAATCCACCTCAAGCAGAGTCGCATTATTTTACATACAGTTTTCTCCCCAAGCCGTACGCCTTGCCCGGCTCCGGGGAGGAGGTAGCCCGGCTCCGGGGAAGAGCTTCTTCGGCTCCGGGGAACAGGCTGTTCGGCTCCGGGGAGAAAAGCGTTCCGTAAGCCCTTTAATAATCAGTGCTTTACAAAGACAGACTTTAGTATTCCGAGCAGTGCAACAATAGTAATATTACACAACATTATTTTAAGTATCACATCTACCTATGAACCAATATATCCATACGTCAACGAATCAGAAACGAGATCGCCTTCTCCTGTTCTTCGCAGGCTGGGGAATGGATGAACGCCCTTTCATACAATATACACCCCGTGAAAGCGATTTTATGATTTGCTACGATTATCATACACTCGATTTCGACACTTCCCCGACAGCCCGTTACTCCCATATCGACGTTGTGGCATGGTCTATGGGGGTCTGGGCGGCCTCACAAGTACTCTCACGCATTGCACTTCCCGTCAACAGCAGTGTCGCGATCAACGGCACCCCCTTCCCTATCGACGAGAAACGGGGTATTCCTCCTGCCATTTTCAAAGGAACATTAGAGGGTTTGAACGAAGCATCCCTTCGGAAATTCCAGCGCCGGATGTGCGCCAATGGAAGTGCTTTTGACAGCTTCCGCCACATTGCCCCCCAACGGTCAGCAGAAGACCTGAAAGAGGAACTCGCCGCCATCGCCCGGCAATATCGGGCACTTCCTCCTGCCAGCTTCTCCTGGAAGAAAGCCATCATCGGTGAAAACGACCGTATCTTCCCTCCCGCCAATCAACATACTGCCTGGGAAGAGACTTCCGCTTCCATCCTCCATGGTAACGAAGCTCATTATGACGAACCACTCTTTACACAATACCTGAAATGAATATGGACAAGAATCTGATAGCCGAACGCTTCTCTAAAGCAATCGGTACTTATACGCGGGAAGCAAATATACAGCAACAGATAGCCGAAAAAATGATTCGCCTCTTACAGCAATATCTCCCTCCAACTCCGTTGGGGAAAGTGGTAGAATTTGGTTGCGGCACAGGCAATTACTCCCGGCTGCTCTATCATACCCTGCAACCGAAACAGCTTCTCCTGAATGATATCTGCCACAACATGCAGACCTGCTGTGAAGACCTGCTCAATCAGGGCGTAGCCTTCCTTGCCGGAGATGCCGAAACACTCGCATTTCCCGAAGATACGGAACTTATCACCTCCTGTTCTACCCTTCAATGGTTTGAAAACCCGGAACACTTTTTTCACCGTTGTACGAACTATCTGAGTAGAAACGGGTATTTCGCTTTCACCACTTTCGGGCAAAAGAACATGGAAGAGATACGCAGTGTCACCGGACACGGACTTACCTACCGTTCGCTCCACGACCTGAAGGCTTCGCTCGCTCCTATGTACGATATCATTTATGCAGAAGAAGAGGTAGTCCCCCGTACCTTTACCACTCCGCTGCAAGTGCTCTATCATCTGAAAGAAACAGGAGTTACGGGTATCGGTAAACACCATTGGACACGGCGCGAACTAAACCGCTTCTGCGAGGACTATCCCCGTCAATCCGGTAACAACCGCTCCGTGACACTTACTTATCACCCTATTTATATTATCGCAAAAAAGAAGAAACAATGAAACAGAATGTATTTTTTGTATCCGGCATTGACACTGATGCCGGAAAGAGCTATGCCACCGGTTTCCTGGCCCGCGAACTCAATAAGAACGGAAAGCGTACTATTACCCAGAAATTTATTCAGACCGGCAATGTAGGTTATTCCGAAGATATTGACCTGCACCGCCGTATCATGGGAGTTCCTCACACCGAAGAAGATCATGAAGGACTCACTATGCCGGAGATTTTCTCCTATCCGGCTTCGCCGCATCTTGCCTCGCAATTGGACAAGCGCCCCATAAACTTCAACAAGATGGAACAAGCCACCGCCGAACTCAGCCGCCGTTATGACATCGTTCTGCTCGAAGGTGCCGGCGGACTGATGGTGCCGTTGACCGAAGAGTTGCTGACTATCGACTATGTAGCCCAAAAGGGTTACCCGCTCATTTTTGTAACCTCCGGCAAGTTGGGAAGCATCAACCACACATTACTCAGCTTTGAAGCCATACGTAACCGGGGGATCCGTCTTGATACTGTGATGTATAATCTGTATCCCACAGTAGAAGATAAAACAATACAAGAGGATACGCAAAGCTTTATCAGAAAGTATATGGAGAAATACTTCCCGGACACCCGGTTTATACTTGTGCCGGAAATAAAGCTCCGGAAATAAAATATCTTCTATGGCAACGGACGAAACGGACAATACGGATGACAACGGATCTTTTTATTCTATTTACTGATAATCAGTGAAAAAGAAGATTCGATCCGCCGTCATCCGCATTATCCGTTTCATCCTGTGTGCCGATGAAAACACAGCACAATATTAGCTCAGTTGCTCCGTGCTACTCTGCAGTGGAGTCTATTAAAGTTTTACTTTTGCTTCTTTGCCCATTCCAACCGACGTGTATCAGGCAATTGTTTCACCTGAAAATCTTCAAAGATAGCTTCAAATCCCGTACCATCAGGACATGCTCCCATTAATCCCACCATTACCGGGCAGTTATCCTGCAGCCAACAGGTACGCATCATCGTATACTTCTTATCATCCAATGAGAAGAATATTTCTACGGCATCCAGCTTTCTGACAGCTTTTATCCAGATAGAACGAGGAGCTTTATCCAACTCTACCACACTCCAGTCACTTGTTTTATGTGTCACCACAGCACTTACATTCTGTTTACCATTCACATACTCCACACCTGCTTTTATCCAGTTCTCATGATCCACACGAATCATCAGTCCCATTTGGTCAAAAGTAGTCACATAGTTTCCCGTTATTTTAACTTTCGCTTCAAACTCCCCACCGTAAAGAGCATAGTAAAAAGGTGCATCATCTACTGTAAAACCATAATGGGATATTCTCCAATAATCCGTTTTCGGAGGGACTATCATTGAGAAAGTACGTGCATCCCGTATCTCCCATTTATCAGGTTCATTAAACCAATTCATCTTTTCAAGACTTTGTGCCATAATTGTTTGATATTGCACAGCAAATGTCATAAACAGACCAGCTGCAAGTAAAAAATGTTTCTTCATATTCCGTTTTATCTAAAGTATTTTATTTCCGTTCGTCTTCGGTAAGTTCCCGAATCACTTTACAGGGATTTCCCACAGCAACGACATTGGCAGGAATGTTCTTTGTCACCACACTTCCGGCACCTATTATGCTATTATCACCAATCGAAACTCCCGGAAGTATCACTACATTACCACCAATCCACACATTATGCCCTATTGCTACCGGACAGGCATACTCCCAACCGGCTATGCGCCGTGTCACATTTACAGCATGTCCTGCCGTATAAATACTCACATTAGGAGCCAACAGTACATTATCTCCAAAGGTCACCAAAGCCTCATCTAATATCGTACATCCCATATTGGCATAAAAATTCTCGCCGACACGAATATTATAGCCATAATCGCAACGGAAGGGTTGTTCGACCAGCAATTGCTTTCCGGTTGCACCCAAGAATTGCTTCAGTATTTCAGTACGTCTTTCCATGTCCGACGGACGCAAATTGTTGTATTCAAACAAAACGTCTTTTGCCCGGGCACGATCTTCTACCAACTCGTCACAGAAAGCCAGATAGGGTTCACCTGCCAGCATTTTTTCTTTATCTGTTTTCATTTCTTTATACTTCGTGATTTGTGGGAAACTTGTATAGGAACAGCAAATATAAATGAATAAATAGAATAGTAACCCACATTCCCTCCCTATATTTTCCTTATTAGAGAAATATTTCTTACGTTTGTATCTGAAAGACAAATGTATTGTTATAAAAAGAAGAAGATAATGACCTGCCCACTGAAAGTAATGAAACGTTTTTTGCTCCTTATACTGTTAATCATTCCCTTGGCATTTACATCATGCGAACAGGAGGATTGGCCTGTCAAAACGGATCAGACCGTACTCATGTATCTTCCATGGTCCAGCAATCTTAAATCTTACTTCGAAACCAATATATCGGACTTTGAGAGTGTAGTACAACGAAACATACTCAAGAACGAAAGGGTTGTAGTATTCTTCTGTACTTCGCCCACTGAAGCAGTACTCTTTGAGTTGGCATATGATAATGGCAAATGCATACGCAAACCCCTGAAAATTTATCATAACCCCGCTTTCACTACGGCCACAGGCATTACTTCCATTCTGAATGATGTTAAAACCCTCGCTCCTGCCAACCGCTATGCCATGACAATCGGTTGTCACGGAATGGGATGGATTCCTGTACCAACCACACAGGCGCGAAGTATAGGCCAAAAGAAACACTGGGAATATGAAGGCGTACCTATGACACGCTATTTCGGTGGATTAAGTCCTGAATATCAGACTAACACCACCACTCTTGCAGAAGGGATTGCAAATGCCGGAATAAAAATGGAGTATATTCTCTTTGATGACTGCTACATGGCTTCTGTAGAAGTTGCCTATGATCTGAAAGAAGTTACCGACTATCTGATTGCTTCCCCTTGTGAGATTATGGCTTACGGTATGCCTTATGCTGAGATTGGTCCGCATCTGTTGGGTAAAGTCGATTATGAAAGCATATGTGATGCATTTTACGAGTTCTATAAGAACTACGAAGAAATGCCTTGCGGGACAATCGGAGTAACGGTATGTTCCGAGTTGGAAAATTTAGCTGTTACAATGAAAGAGATAAATAACCAATATACTCTTCCTTCCTCTTCATTATATACCATACAGACAATGGACGGGTATACCCCCACCCTCTTTTTCGACTGTGGGGACTATGTAGCAAAACTCTGTACAGACGCCGGCCTATTGGCACGATTTGAAGAACAACTGGAACGCACTATCCCCTATAAAAGGCATACCGATTATTATTACACCATGAACAAGGGAAAGATTAAAATCAATACATTCTCCGGTGCAACAATCTCAGATCCAAGTACTAACCCTTATGCCACTGAAAAATATCAGACTGCGTGGTACAAAGCGACTCATTAGTCTTTTTTATATACATAAATAGTTTATAAGCGTTTATAATCCCCACCTCAAAACGTTTACGTATGCTTTTAAAACTATTACTCAATTCTGATGAAATATCCTACAAGAGTCTGGTGGAAGTAAAATAACAGGATAATTCTTGAGAAAAGTTTTTATGAAGAGCGTTAAAAGGGAAAAATCGCCAAACATTTCAGCTAAATTGTCATTTATATATATGTTTGACAGCACTATCTTTGCAACAGTAAAAACAATAAAAAAAGGAAGTATATGAAATCAATTAAAACCTTAACTGCAATTTTTGCCCTCACACTGACTTTTATAGCAACAGCCTGTGCAGGTAATAAAGACAATAAAAGTGCTAATTTTCAAAAAGAACAAAGCAATATGGAAGTAATAGCATTAACTAAAGCAGACTTTTTAAAAAAAGTATATAATTACGAAGCCAATCCCAATGAGTGGAAATTTGAAGGCAATCGTCCTGCGATCATCGATTTTTACGCGACATGGTGTGGTCCTTGTAAAGCAATGGCACCCATTTTGGATAATATAAGTAAAGACTATGCCGGGAAAATAGATGTATATAAAATAGATGTGGATAAAGAGTCTGAACTCGCCGGAACATTCGGTATCCAAAGTATCCCCACCTTATTAATGATTCCAGTAAAAGGAGAACCAAAAATTTTACAAGGAGCAATGCCCAAAGATCAGCTGATTAAAATAGTAGACGAGTTTCTATTAGAAAAGAAATAAAAAATGGAAGCTATATAGAAATAATCATCTGTAAATAAAAACGCCCATATATAGTGCCTCGTTAAAATATATTATAATGAGGCACCATATATATGGTAACAGAGCATTACTCCTCACTCCAAAGACATCCTTGCCATGAGATAGCAAGTAGTAGATTCGGCTCCCTGATTCAAGTTAACATTATTCTCTTCCAACCCGTCATAACAGCCTCCTGTAGCAGGATTGTAAACTATCTGATGCAGTTGATTGTGCCCCAAAAACCAATTAAAGGCAATTCGCTGTCTAATTAGGTATTCTTCTTCCGGAAATACCCGATAAAAAACAGATAATGCAATGACACACCCTGCCACATCCACCGGCTGTTCACCATATTTATGGCATTCCTTTTCCTTATGCATCCAGCCCTGGTTGGAAACTACCCGGATATGATCTTCAGGAAATAGTTTCTCCAATAAAAAATCGAACGACTTTCGTGCTATCGTCTTATATGTGTCGTCTTCCGTTGCCAGATAAGCCAGTAACATCGCCTCGGGCAGAATACTGTTATCATAAGTGAGGTAAGTCTCAAACCAGTTCCATTTGCCCTTTGCCGTCAACCGGTAACACCGAGCCAGCTTATCTGCCGATAACCGGATCAGTTCTTGTACCTCATCAGAGGGGTACATCAGGTTATAATAATACAAACCTTTGAGTGCAAAAGCTATGCTACGGAGAGACTTCATCCATCTGATTTGCTGAAAAGTATTTTGAAGCACTACCCGAGCTTCTTCTACCCAAGAGTCCGGAAAAAGCCTGCCATAAAAAATAAAGTATCCCAGTGCCCAAATACCCCGGCCATTGGAATCTTCAAGTCCTACCACTTTATTCTGATTTGTGAAGGTATGATTCTTATCTATATAATTCAGAAAAGAACCATCCGGTTGCTGGCAGTAGCAGATAAGTTCAAGATAAGTTTTAATATACCGAGTACAAGATCCGTTTATCCCGGAAGCGACAATCTGGCACAGTGCAATCAACGCACGCGCATTGTCGTCCAGTGTATAACCCGTTTTTAAATCGGGACGGTTTCCCTTTGCAAATTGTACAATTCCCCACTGACGGGTCATCCGCAATATATGACGAATATTAATCGGCGGCAAAGAGTAGACAAGAGGTTCTCTCTCTTTTTCACCGATAGTACGAAATAATAAAGCATAGGCAATGGCTGAGTTTTCCCAGGCAGTACCGGCTGTTTTTTGCAAGCCGGCAATCTGCATCTCCGAACGCGATGCCTCATCGGCAAGCAAACGATTAACCGCAATGGCCAGTTGAGCAGAATCTTTGAAATCGAAGATGACACCGGATTCATCACTCAACAATTCCAGTGCGTGCGGTATAGGCGTAGCCACAATAGGGCATCCGCAACTCAGTGCATAAACAAAAGTGCCGCTTACCGCCTGGCAAGGATCGCTGGAGGTGAAGAGATAAATATCAGTAAGTTGCAGATATTCCAATAGTACCGGAAGCTCAAGATAGCAATTGACAAACCGGACATACTCTTCCAGTTCCAGATTGGCAACCTGCGCTTTAAGCATTTCACGATATGCCTCTCCTTCTGCCTTAAGCACCATAGGATGTGTTTTCCCTATGATGAGAAACAATACAGTGGGATTCTTTTTCACAATCTCCGGCAGGGCTTTCAGCGTAGTTTCAACACTCTTTCCGGCACTCAGCAGACCAAAGGTAGAGAGTATCCTCCTACCGGAAACATAATATATTTCCTTTAATTTCTTCTTATCGCGAAGTGAAACCAAATGAGTACCATGGGGGATAACTGTCAGCTTCCCGGTAGGAACATGGTATTCTCTTTCAAGAATACTATAAGAAGTATACGTCATCACCACAAGAGAATCACAGGCAACCGCCATACGCCCTATATAGGCGTACAACCCAGAAGAAGGATGGGATAGCACCGTATGGAAAATTAAAACTACCGGTTTACACAATTGTTCCAACAATTGCAGGAAGGCCATTCTATTCTCATGAAACAGTCCGAACTCATGTTGTACAAGTATCATCTCCACTTCCCGCTCTGTATTCAGTTGTACAGCAAGTGCACCAAAGGCAGCAGCGTCTGATGTATCCAACGTATATTCCACCTCTTTTGAATAAACATGCTTTTCTGTATCGGATTCTACCGCACACACTTTTATAGAATAAGAATCACCAAATTTAGTCATTATATTCCGAATCAGGTCTTGTGCAAAAGTAGCAATACCACATTCACGAGGAGGATAAGTAGTTATGCATATTATCTTTTTCATTTAATTTGACTTATTAACTCATTCAATAACTCAGTCAGTTGTACCGACACACAAGCCACTTGTTTATCAGCCGCTCCATAGTAGATATAAAGTGTATCGCCAAACGAAGCTGTACCCGTAGGGAAACACACCCGGCTGACTACACCGGAAAGTTCATATCCGATTGTAGGAGAAAATAAAGGATACGGCAAGCGTGCCAGTTCAACGGACGGATCGTTTATATCCAGCAAGGCAGCACAAGCAGAGTACACATATCCGGCAGGAGTATCATATACACTGTGGTATATCAGCAGCCAGCCGACAGGTGTTTCTATGGGAGGACATCCTGCACCAATATAACTTGACTCATGCTCATAGAGAGGAGCCAGCAATATATGAGATGCAAAATTCAAGAAGTATTGTTTCCAGAAGGCTACAGTAAGTTCTTCCAATTGCTCTACAGCTACAAACTGGATGTCGGGACGGATCCGGTGCATAAAATAAAACTTCCCGTTTATCTTACGGGGGAAAAACACCAAATTTTTATCCATTAGATACAAAGGTTTCCCTTTGTCATTTACGGCTTCCCGTTTGTTATAGGAACGATAATACTTGGCTATAACAGCCGGTTGCGAACGAAGTAACTCCTTAAAACGAGGATACGTAATCTGAGAAGTGAGAACTCCTTTTTTCTCAAAATGTTTTAGGTCAGAAGAGACAGCCCAAGCACCTACAGCACTGAAACCGTCATAAGCTGTATAGGTTAAATAATAAATGTCTTCAATCTGTACGATACGGGGATCTTCCACCCCCTGACATTCATACGGAAACTCAGGCACCAGCAATGGAACTGTATTCCTTTCTACCACCTTCAAGGGGCCCTCAAGACGACAGTAACCAATGGTGGAATGATTACCCTCTCTCACGGCACGATAGAACATATGTACCGTATTTCCTTCGGCAATTACTGCCGGATTCATCACACTTTCATTTTCAAACTCAAGAGAAGTCGTTTCAAGTATTACGCCTTCCCTTTTGATTTTTACCATTAAGTTTTGGGCATTACGAACGTTTTGCTTTCACTCTTACTTTGTTTCTCTCTCTGATACTCAGTCAGAACTTTTGAGCCTGCTTTGTCTGACTTCTCTTTCTTGGCTTCTTTTTTTCTTTCTTTACCTTTCATGATTCATTTTTTTAGAATAGTTTATACTGAGGCGGGATAAAATAGGCGGGAGTCTATTCTTCATATCCTGCAAGATACGGTGATTAAAACAGTAAATACCATAATGTGTTGATTATTGTTCTTTTATAACATTCGTTGGCTGAATTAATCATGGAAGAATGTGAATACATAACAATGGGGTGCTCAGTACCAATACATCTCTCTGCAAAAGATGCACTTCAAAAAAAATAATTCCATCTATAGACCCTAATGTTATTTCCCGCTTTGATCAGGATTCAATGTTTTATAGTATTTAATACGTTCTCCCCAAGGACGGTATTCAAAAGGAAAAACGTGTTGTTGTTCTGCCCATCGGTTCCACTTCTTTTCCAAAGCTCTTACTTTCAATAATATTAGGATATTCCTTGTCCGGAACAGTGCCGGCAACTGTACTACCTCCTATTGAAGACAACAGTAAAGAACTTATCAAAAACTTATTCTTCATAGTATACTATTTTTGTTCTGACAAAATTATGATACTTTACCTGCTTATATGTTCTAATTTAGTTATTTTATTATCCAATATCGTCTAAACGTATCACCTTTTCAAAGAAACAATATACAAACAAACTTATCTGATTCTCTTTCGTAATACAAACTCTTCAAAAAAAGCATCACGGTAACTATTACCGATAGCTATCTCGTTGGATTTAATAAAGATATCGTTATTATCAAAAGAATCAATATGCCGGGTATTAACTATATAAGACTTATTTACCCGAATAAAAGTGTTTTCCGGTAAAAGGTCAAAAACTGCTTTCAGAGTCATGCGGGTAATAATACGCTGGTCGTTAAGTTGTAGAATTACATAGTCTTTTAGCCCTTCAATAAAAAGAATATCAGCAAAGTTCACTTTAAAGTAACGGCGGTCTGCCTTGACAAAGAAGTATTCAGCAGCTTTAATGGTTTCAATAGCCTCTTTTTCTTCTTTCAATAAAAGTAAGTGATAGGAAACGGCTTTGTCAACAGCTTTTCTAAAGCGTTCCGGTTCAATGGGTTTGACAAGATAATCAACAGCATCTACCTCATAACTATCAAGGGCATATTCTGTATAAGCAGTAGTGAAAATAACAAGTGTCTTCCTGGAGATGGTACGGGCAAACTCAATACCGGTAATACCGGGCATCTGAATATCCAGAAAGATAAGATCAACCGAATACTCTTCCATGAAACGGGAAGCAGACACCGCGCTGTTGAAAGTTCCCATAAGATTGAGTACGCCGGTATCTGCAATCAGCAATTCCATCGCCTCTCGCGCCAGTGGTTCATCATCTACAATAATACAATTCATAAATCCAAATATAAAATTACAGTATAGTTTTCTTTGGTTTCTTTTCTCTCTAAAAGATAATGCCCGGGATATAACAAAGTCAATCGGCGACGGATATTTGCAAGTCCGATACCTCCTACCCTACCTTTCTCTTTCACTATAACCGGCTTTGAGTTTTCACACTGAAACTCCAGATGCGCGTCACAAACTTTAAAAGAAACATGAACATAAGAAGGATTCTCACTGTCTGAATTGTGCTTCACTGCATTTTCTACAAAAGGAATAAACAATAAAGGCGGAAGCCAGACAGAATCGATGTCTCCCTCTTGGATAAGGGTATACTCAAACTTGTCACGACGTATCTTTTCAAGATTCAGATAATCATTCAAAAAACGAATATCAGAGCTAAGAGAAACATTCTCACGAGAGCTATCATTCATCTGATAACGCAATAAATCCTCCAATTTAAAAAGTATCCAATGCCGAAATAGCATAATAGCAGCCGTACCGGCAGTAATAAAACCAATTGTGAGAATTCCGGAAAAAGCATTGACGAACATAGCAAAACTACCGGGATACTGACTGGGCATCGCAGAAGCATATAGTATATCCTGATAAACAACCGTGATAAGTATAGCAAGAAAAATCACTCCCAGGACCGTGAGCAAATAAAGTCCTAAGCGATTCTTTTGCAAAAATCGGGGAACCAGCCAATATATGTTAGTATAAATTACAAAATCGATTGTAGCCCAATAAATAACCCATCCCAATAAACGATGCAGGATCGTAAGAGACTGCAAAGGTTCGTACCAAAGTACATTTACGGTTATCAGTAAAACCACAAGCTGTAGTAGCAGATGCCGGTAAAGCCTACAACGAGGACCTAACAAGAAATCGGAAACAACCCCATCATCTATTTTCTTCTCCATACCTCACCTCCTCTCAACTCCAGATGAATATTTTCCTTTTCTAATTGCAGATCATAATACTGCCCGTATTGGAGATCAAGCCTTTGTCTGATTCGCTCTAATCCTCGTTCGTCACCTACAAAGAAATCAATGCCCGGACAGGAACAGACAAATATAATATCGTCGACATCAGCCTTCAGACGGATATGTACAGATATAAATGAAATGCCCTGTTCACACATCTGCTCTACCGCATATTGCACAAAAGGAATGAAAAGCAAAGGAAGAACAAAGGTACAATTCACATCTCCATCCGAAGAGAGGCTATACTCAAACCGCTCCGAACTTAATTGTTCCAACGTCAGATAATTAGTGAGAAAACTTATTTCACTTCCAAGCAGCACCTTTTCTCTACTGCAATCATACAGCTGATAACGTAGTAATTGGCTAAGTTTCATTAACATCTTTGAAGCTTTGATCGGATCAGTAAGAGCCAGATGCCCCGAACGGTTTAATATTTTAAATAAAAGTGAGGGGCTGACTTGTTCTTTCAGTTGTTCTACCTCTGATAAAACATGTGCTTTCTCCAACTGTGCAATACGCTGATTATTAACTATCCATAGTTTCAATAAAACAGTCATAGAACCTCCTACCATACAAAGTGTAGTCATCAAGAGTGCAGAAATATAATCTATCAACATGATTACAGTAAAAAAGGGTTGTGACGCTTTTATTTGTGGCCAAAAAGAATAAACAATGTATTCTTGAAATCACTTACAGTACCCATCTCCGGTTTATCTGTCAATTGAACCGTAGCATAAGGAATGGGATGACGGGATGCACCATCAATAACTATTCCACGGATGATCTGTACAGGAGCCCGCATTGCCTTCTCCTGACCAAACACACAAACAGACACCAATAAAGCTATTCCTAATAAAATCCAGCTGCCACTCCGTCGAAGTTTCTGTGATAATTCATCACTTACAACCTTTTTTAAAGATTTCAACATCCGGCTACAATCGTCTACATTCATATCAGACTGTGTGGACATAGCCGCCAGTAATTCTGTCTTATTCATTCTTTTTGTTTTTTTAATTCTGCTGCGAAGGTAAAGCAAGATAAAAACTGATCTTCGGAAATGAGACATACAGTGTTATTTTGTAGACAAGGAGAGAATGTCAAGAGACATTAGAATCAACATATATGAATATTTTTTCTTTTATCAATTGGATATAGAACAAAAATATTTAACTTTACCCACAAGACAAGCCAAACAGTATATATGGAAAAACTAAATACATTAAAGCAATATGTATTGCCATTCATACGTGTCAACACGTTAATGACAGGCAGCTGGATCATTCTGGTAACTCTGTTCAGAATGAGTGGATTGGAAATTCCCTCAAGTTTATCGAAACAATATGGGACTCTCATTTTATTTGGGATCAGTGCACTCATCAGCTTCTTATGGATTTACTGTCCTCACTTCAAAGAATTGTACCGTAACTCGGAAAAGAATGACAACATCGGATTACCTGTAGGCTCATTGGGAATGGCAATCTGTATGCTTATGTTTGCAGAGACACAATATTCTCATGCAGCCATAGCATATTTTACATCAATAGCCGCATTTATCCTCTTTCTGTACTGGGACTTATACAAAATGAGACTAAGGAAACAAAAAAGACAAACAGAAAGAACACGAAGAAACTGTATACTCACACAGAATAAAGTATCCAATAACAAAATAATATTAGTAGAGAAGGTGGATAGCAACGAAATTGAAACATTAGTAAAAGATTTCTGCGCCATGTATAATAAAGAAAAGGACAGAGCTATTATCAAGATACAAAAATTCACTAACAAAGCGCATGTACTAAGCTTTCCTTACGATATTGATTTCGATACCTATTGCTATCTTTTCAACTATATAACTTATCCGCTGAATATAAAAAACAGACCGTTTGTCACCGGCTGGTATCCTGTTTCTAAAGAGGAAGAAAGTATGTTTTATATTCCCTTTAATGAAAGAGAAAAAGACAATGTCTATTATGTAACCCCCGAAGGTAAAAACTACAAAGTAGATTTTGGTACAATGAAACCTTTACGAACAGAAAGCGTACAACCTTATGGTCCGCTTCCCACAATGATAGAAGATTGGGTAAAAGCAGATATGGATTGATATCTTCCCCATATCTATAAATGACAGATGGTTAGTATCCCCCTATTTTATTACCACAAACCAGCCGGGAAAACAATATTCGTCATAGAACCTCCATAATCTCAAACCTTTATAGCTCATTTTGCGTTTATATTTATGATAAAACATTAAACTATGAGTACAAAAGAGCAATATTGGAAATTTTCACTTATCGCTATTATTATTGGATTAGGAATCATCCTGTTCAAACAGATCACTCCTTTCCTGGGTGGTCTTCTGGGAGCATTGACTATCTATATTCTTGTTAGAAAACAGATGATGCACCTCACTGAAATACGAAAGATAAAACGAAGCATTTCGGCTCTGTTGATCACTGCCGAAGCTATTTTATGTTTTCTGGTCCCTATTTCACTTACCGTGTGGCTCATAGTCAACAAATTGCAGAATTTCAATCTGGACCCACAATCTATCATTGCTCCCATTGAAGAGATGGCAGGTATTATCAAAGCCAAAACAGGTTATGATGTATTGGGCAGTGATACTGTGTCGTTTATTGTTTCGGCTCTTCCCCGCATCGGGCAAGCTGTAATGGGGGGCATCAGTAGTTTTGCCATCAATCTGTTCGTACTGGTATTCGTACTATATTTCATGTTGATAGGTGGCAGCAGAATGGAAGCCTATATCAACGATATTCTTCCATTCAATGCCACAAATACGAAACATGTGATACATGAAATTAATATGATTGTACGCTCCAATGCCATTGGAATTCCACTTCTTGCAATCATACAAGGAGGAGTGGCTATGATTGGTTATTTCATTTTCGGAGCTCCCGATGCCTTGTTACTTGGTTTCTTAACCTGTTTTGCCACAGTTATCCCAATGGTAGGCACGGCTCTGGTATGGTTTCCTGTAGCTGTATATATGGCAGTTACAGGTGATTGGTTCAATGCCATCGGACTGGCAGCCTACGGAGGCATTATTGTTTCGCAGCTTGATAACCTGATACGTTTCATCCTGCAAAAACGAATGGCAGACATCCATCCGCTCATTACTATTTTCGGAGTAGTCATTGGCCTCTCTCTATTTGGATTCATGGGAGTCATCTTCGGTCCTTTACTTTTATCCTTATTTTTCCTCTTTGTTGATATGTTCAAGCGGGAATATCTGGATGGACGAAAATAACCGAATGGTAAAACAGTGAATCTCCCGAAAAATTGCGTACTTTTGCAAGACCAAAACGACATAAAAATCAATGGAAGCATTTACATTCAATACTTTCGAACTGATTCTACTATCAGCAGCCGGAATTCTTCTCGTGATTCAGTTATTCTATTATCTGGGCATCTATAACCGGATACATACACGAAATATCGCAGATAAAAAAAACGAACTGCACTTTACCAAAGAGCTTCCTCCTCTATCGGTCATTATCTGTGCACGCAATGAATCGTCTAATCTACGCCAGTTTCTGCCTGCTATCCTTGAACAAGACTATCCACAATTTGAAGTGATTGTCATCAACGATGGTTCTACGGATGAAAGCGAAGAAGTACTCTCTGCCTTTGAAGAGAAATATCAACATCTATATCATAGTTTCACTCCGGAAAGTGCCAGGTATATCAGTCGTAAAAAGCTGGCATTAACACTAGGTATCAAAGCGAGTAAATACGATTGGCTGGTATTCACCGAAGCCAACTGTCAACCTACAAGTAACCAATGGTTACGACTAATGGCACGCAATTTTACCCCTCATACCCAGATTGTATTGGGATACAGCGGATACGAACGTGGCAAGGGATGGTTGCATAAACGCATATCATTCGATGCTTTATTTACATCACTGCGTTATCTGGGATTTGCTCTTGCCGGAAAACCATATATGGGACTGGGACGTAATCTGGCATACCGGAAAGAGATGTTTTTCAAAGAAAAAGGATACTCTACCCACCTGAATCTGCAACGGGGCGAAGACGACTTGTTCATTAACCAGATTGCGACTCCTGATAATACACGGGTAGAAACAAATAGCAATGCTGTAATACAGATGCAACCCGTAGAAAGATACAAAGACTGGAAAGAGGAGAAAGTGAGCTATATGGCTACTGCACGTTATTTTAAAGGTGTCCAGCGCTACTTTCTTGGTTTTGAAACCTTCTCACGCCTGTTGTTTTATATCGTTTGTATAGCCGGTATTATATTCGGAATACTAAACCTTCATTGGTTGGCAGCCGGCATTGCTCTATTTATATGGTTAATACGCTATATTACACAAGCCATTGTGATCAATAAGACAGCGACAGAACAAGGAGACAACCGACGCTATTATTTTTCTCTTCCTGTATTTGACCTGTTACAACCCCTTCAGACTCTCAAATTCAAACTCTATCGTTTCTATCGGGGGAAAGGAGACTTCATGAGAAGATAACACAACAAACCTACTTTAAATACATTATTATGAAAAAGAATCTTTTAATTTTAGCCGTCCTGCTCATAGGTTTACTCAGTTGCCAAAGTCAAAAACCGATTGAACACGGAGCATTTACAACAGCATCTTATAACCTTCGTTATGCTAATGAAGGCGACTCTATTGCCGGAAACGGTTGGGGAACGCGCTATCCGGTTATTGCCAAACTCATACAATACCACGACTTCGATATCTTTGGAACACAGGAAGGATACATTCGCCAATTGGAAGATCTGAAAGCGGCATTACCCGGTTATACCTACATTGGTGTAGGCCGTAACGATGGCAAAGAGGCAGGAGAACATTCTGCTATTTTCTACCGTACAGATAAATTTGATCTTCTCAAGAAAGGAGATTTCTGGCTGTCGGAAACACCCGATACAGCAAGTATAGGTTGGGATGCCGTATTACCTCGCATCTGTAGTTGGGGACATTTTAAATGCAAAGATTCCGGATTCGAATTTCTGTTCTTTAACCTCCATATGGATCACATTGGTAAAAAAGCCCGTGTAGAAAGTGCCTTCCTCGTACAAGAGAAGATGAAAGAACTGGGAGCTAATCTCCCTGCTATCCTCACAGGAGATTTTAATGTAGATCAGACACACAGTTCTTACAAAGCATTAACCGAAAAGGGAGTACTTGTTGACTCTTATGAAACAGCAGACTTCCGCTACGCTACCAATGGAACATTCAACAGCTTTGACCCGAATAACTTCACGGAAAGCCGGATAGATCATGTTTTTATATCTCCGCTGTTCAAAGTAAAAAAATACGGGGTACTGACAGATACTTATAGAAGCGCAAAAGCTACAGGAATAGAAAAAGCCAATGCAAAGGATTGTCCGGAAGAGATTTCTATTGAAAGCTACGAGGCACGCACACCCTCTGATCACTTCCCGGTAAAAGTGGAACTGATGTATTAGTGCTTGTGCTTCCCGCACGGGGAGGTGCGACAGGCGATGGATGCAGAGCTATTGAAACGCAGAATTCTAAGACCTGCACAAATATTTGTGCAAGAAAAAACAGTTAAATAAGTTAAATGGGTTGCTATCTAGTGTAGCAGCCTGTTTAACTTTTAT